>JAGRHX010000287.1 GCA_020444775.1 Gammaproteobacteria bacterium | reverse complement strand
CGCCGGCAAATCGACCCTGTTCAAGCTGATCAGCGGCGAGTACGAGCCCGACTCGGGAAGCATTGCCCGGCGTAACGGGCTGCGAGTCAGTCAGCTGCCGCAGTCGCTGCCCGAGGACCTCGACCGCAGCGTCTTCGACTACGTTGGAGACGGCCTCGCCGAGCTGCGCGGCTTCATCCACGACTACGAGCAGATCGCCCGGCAGGCCGACGCCGATCGCCGGCTCCGCGAGCTGGAGACCTTGCAGAAGCAGATCGATGCCCAGGGTGGCTGGGACGTGGAACGCCGTATCCAGACCATGCTCAGCGAGCTGGACCTGCCCGCCGAACGTCGCCTCTCCAGCCTCTCCGGCGGCTGGCGCCGACGCGTCGGGCTCGCGCGAGCAATAGTATCGAATCCAGACCTGTTGCTCCTGGACGAGCCGACCAACCATCTGGACCTGTCGACCATCGAATGGCTGGAGCAGCGAATCGCCGGTTTCGCCGGCAGCATCTTGTTCGTGACCCACGACCGGGCATTCCTGCAGCGGCTCGCGACCCGCATCATCGAGCTGGACCGTGGCAAGCTGGTGAGCTGGCCGGGCAGCTATCAGCGTTTCCTGGTCGAGAAGGAACGCTGGATGGAGGAGGAAACACGCCGCAACGCATTGTTCGACAAGCGTCTGGCCCAGGAGGAGAGCTGGATCCGCCAGGGCATCAAGGCACGCCGCACGCGTAACGAGGGCCGGGTGCGGGCCCTGCAGGCGATGCGCGAGGTCTACGCGCAGCGGCTCAAGGCCGAGGGCAAGGCACGCATCCACGTGGAACAGGCCGAGCAGTCCGGTCGACGGGTGATCGAGGCCCGCAATCTGGTGCATGGCTATGAGCAGACGCCGCTCATCGACAACTTCTCGATCAAGATCATGCGCGGCGACCGCATCGGTCTGGTGGGTAACAACGGGGTCGGCAAGAGCACCCTGCTGCGCCTGCTGCTCGGCGAGATCGAGCCGCAGGCGGGCAGCGTGAAGCTGGGCACCAACCTGCAGGTCGGCTATTTCGACCAGCTTCGCCGCGAGCTGGATCCGGACAAGACCGTTGCCGAGGTGGTCGGTGACGGGCGTGACCACGTGTTCTTGAACGGCAAGCCGCGACACGTGGTCGGCTATCTGCGCGGCTTCCTGTTCAGCGCCGAACGTGCGTTGACCAAGATCCGTTCGCTCTCCGGTGGCGAGTGCAACCGGGTGATCCTGGCGCGGCTGTTCACCCGGGCGTCGAACCTGTTGGTGCTGGACGAGCCGACCAACGATCTGGACATCGAAACCCTCGAGGTCCTCGAGCAGCAGCTGTGCGACTACGACGGCACGCTGCTGGTGGTCAGCCACGACCGCGAGTTCCTGGACAACGTGGTGACCAGCATCCTGGTGTTCGAGACCGGTGGCCGCATCGAGCAATACGTCGGCGGCTACAGCGATTGGCTGCGGCGCGGCCGACAGCTCGCCGAGATGGACAATCCGGACGCCGCGCGCGGCCGCGGCGGCACACGGGCTCGCTCCGCTCCCGACGCCAGGCAGGATGCGCCGGATCCGCGACCGGCGGTCACGCGCCCTGGGGGCGGCAAGCTCAGCTACAAGCTGAAGTTCGAGCTCGAGCAGCTGCCGGATCGCATCGAGGCGCTGGAAGGCGAGATCGCGGCGTTGAGCGAGCGCAGCAGCGCCGCGGGCTTCTACGACCAACCCTATGAGGCGGTCAGCCAGGTCCTCGATGCGCTCGCCGCCAAGCAGCAGGAGCTGGACCGGCTGATGGCGCGATGGGACGAGCTGGAGACGCTGCAGAACGATCCGGCCTGAGGCGGTCCCCTGACCGCCCCTGGCCGCCCCTGGCCGCC
>JAGRHX010000286.1 GCA_020444775.1 Gammaproteobacteria bacterium | reverse complement strand
GACGCCCTCGTCCCGGCACGGCGCGCGTGGCGTGGCCCTGGTCCTGGCCCTGGCTGGGGCACGCGGCGTGCGCTGGCATGCGCCGTGATATTGATGCTCGCCGGTACCTGCGGCGCGCCGCCACGCGCCGCTACGGCGGTCGACGAGCAGCGTGTCGACACCACCGGAGGGGCGCTGCTCGCGCGGCTGCGCGCCGGCGGCCTGGTGCTGTATTTCCGGCACGCCGCGACCGATTGGTCTCAAAGCGACCGGGTCGAACGAGCGGGTGATTGGCGCAGCTGCGATCCACAGCGGATGCGGCAGCTGTCCGCGCAGGGCCGCGCCGATGCGATCCGGGTGGGCGAGGCGATGCGGACTCTCGCGATCCCCGTGCACCGGGTCTACGCGAGTCCCTATTGCCGGACGGTGCAGACCGCCGAGCTGCTCGGCCTCGGCGCCCCGGAGCAAACCGCGGATGTCATGAACCTGCGGGTCGCCGAGCACTTCGGTGGTCGCGCGGCCATTGTCACGCGAGCTCGTCGTCTCATCGGTCGGATGCCCGAGCCGGACAGCCCACGCGCCCGCGCCAACGTGGTCATCGTCGCCCACGGCAACGTCGCCCGTGAAGCCACACCAGCCTATCCGGGTGAAGCCGAGAGCCTGGTCCTCAGGCCACTGGGCAATGCCCGCTTCGAATTACTCGGTCGACTCACCCCGGACGCCTGGCAACGCCTGGCCGAGCAGTACCCTGCCGAGACCGGCACCGCTCGCTGAAGGCCCACATCGCGATGAGCGGGGAGGCATGACGTGAACGGACCGGATCATGGCGTCGTCCGGGTGCGGCTCGGAAGCCGTTGGTAGAGCCAGCCACCCAGGTAGAGGGTGACGCCCAGCACGACCAGGCAGGCGATGCGCACCAACGGCGCGCTGCCGGCCAGGTCGTATAGCAACACCTTGGCCGCGGAGACGATGAAGACCACGAACGAGGACTGGCCGAGCGCCTTGTCGCCGAGACGCAAAGCGACGATCAGGCTGCCTATGGCCAGCACACCCCAGCTGATCGAGACCAGCACGCTGGTATCGTCGAGCAGCCGGCTGATGGTGAGCATCGCCAGGATGTGTGCGCCGTAGAGCAGCACCAGGCCCAGCACGTGGAGCACGGCGCCACGTTGCAGCAGGGCGTAGCCCAGGTAGAGCACCACGATATACGCCAGCTCCGCCGCGCTGCGCGCCGGCACTGTCTGCATGTCCAGACCCGAGACCAGGCGTAGATAGTTGGTGACCGCAATGAGGCCGACGAGCAGGCACACGGGCAACAGCGCCGGGCTCGGCGGTCGGCGACCGAGGCTGATGAGCAGCACCAACACCGTCGAGAGGCCGACCCAGGGTGCCCAGTGCGAGGGCACCAGCTCCAGGTATCCGGCGTGACCCAGCACCAGACACACATAGCCGCTGACGATCACCGCGCCGGCCCGGGCCGACCCGGGCAGTCGAGGCCGCACGAGCAGATAGCCGAGCAGTAGCAGCGCGGCGCTCGCGAACGCGATCCAGGGCGCGAAGGCGGGCAGATGTCGGTCCAGCAACGAATACTCGATGAGATAGAAGATCAGCAGCCCGGGCGCGTGCGCGAAGGCCTGCTCGTCGCTCAACGGCGAACGATGTCGGACCGAGTAGACAGCTGTGGTGACCGAGAACATCAGGAACTGCACCGCCTGATAGATGGCGGCCAGATGCCAGTCCGGTCCTTCCAGCGATGACCACGACCGCTCGAGCAACAGCCAGCCCAGACCGTGTCGTTCGAAATCGGACCAGTCGCTGATGCCGGCCATCCGCCAGATGCCGTCGAAACCGATGACTGCGAGATACAGCGCCACCAGGTAGGCGTGGCGTCCACCCAACCAGATCGAATAGCTGCAGAACAGTGCGCTCCAGGCGCTGTAGTAGATCACCAGATCGAGCAGCCGGGTGTCCGCGCTCATGGTCAGGAACGGTGTCAGATAGGCACCGATCACCGCGAACAGCACATAGACGTTCTGGCCGAAGACCCGCGCCAGCCATAGCGCCAGGCCGCAGACGGCGGCGACCAGCGCGGTCGCGACCGGCGCCTCGATGTAGCGATAGAACAGGTGGGCGCCCTGCACGGTCAGGAACAGGATGACGACGCCGGCCGCCGGCAGCAGCGCGGCATATCGACGCACGCTCTTGTGGAGCCAGACGCCGATGCCGATCAGCGCGAATCCGCTCAGCGCGGCGATCGCGATCTGCCGGCTGGGTGTGAGCCAGCCAGAATCCATGGCGAGTCGAATCAGATAGGCCGCCGCGAGCACCAGCGCGGCGGCACCGCTGAAGCCCAGCACCTGGGTGGCGACGCTTTGCTCGTCCTCGCCCGCGGCCGCATCCGCGCCGCCGGATGTCGCCGAGCGCTGTGTGCGCCTCGATCCGGACTCGGACAGCGCCTGGGATGGTCGGGCGAACGCCAGTGACTCGTCCCAGCGATCCGTCGGCAGGTCAGCCGGCTGGTCCGCCGGCATGACGTGACCGGCGTTGACTTGATCAGGGTTGGCTCGACCGGAGTCGACCTGACCGGGCGAGCCTTGACCGGCCGGCGTCGACGCCGTGGCGCGCTCCAGCAGCCGCTCGAGCCGGTGCACACGCTGCTCGAGCGCGTAAAGACGATCGTTGACACTGGCCAAGCTGTCGACTCCCTGCCGTCGGCGGACGTTGTCCCGGGGAGCGGGAGCTTAGCCTGAATCGCCGTCGAGACCGAAATCGATGTGTCCGCCGCTCAGCAGTCGAGCAATGCCCCGCCTGGCAGCCCGTCGAAGAACTCGACCGCCCCGCTACGCAGCGAGTACTCGGCGCCGACCACCAACAGACCCTCTCGACCGATCATGGTTTCGAGCAGCTGCGAACCGTGGCGGAGCTGGTTTGCCGAGGCACGGATGTTCGCGCGCACCGCGTGCTCGAGCAGGGAATCGGGTTGCTCTCGCAGACTGGTCCCCAGCAAGGGCTCGACCGACGGTCGGATACGGTCGACGATCGAGCTGAGCGTCTCCGAGCGGTCATGCGCCGGTTGCTCGAGCTCCTCCAGCGTGGCCTGCACCGCGCCACAGAAGGAGTGACCTAGGACCACCACCAGACGTGTGCCGAAGCGGCTGGCCGCGAACTCGACGCTGCCGATCTGGGACGGCGCGACCACGTTTCCGGCGACCCGGATCACGAACAGATCACCCAGTCCTTGATCAAAGATGATCTCGGCGGGCACCCGTGAATCCGAGCAACCCAGGATGATCGCGAAGGGATGCTGTCCCGCGACCAGCTCGTGGCGTCGGTCACGACCCGTCGACGCGCTGCTGCCCTGCATCTCACTGACGTAGCGCTGGTTGCCCATGCGCAGTCGCTGAAGTGCCTCGAGTGCTGGAATCATCGTTCTGCGAAGGTCCTGTGAGCTGGATGGTGAACTGCCCGGGCAGCTTACACGGCCGTCGCGCCAAGCGCCGCGCAGCGCGGCGCGGCACCCGGCCCGGGCGGCGTACGAGCCGCGACCCGGGACGTCTTCCCGGCTTCGGACCCGCGCCTTCGGTAGCCGCCCGCGGCGTCTGCTTCCTGTTGCGTCGCGCATCAGGCGATTCGAGCGTCGATTGCGTCGCCGTACCGCGCTGCCTTTGCCAGACAGCGTGGCGCCATGCTATGCAGGAGCGAAGTCGTCTCGACCCGGCCTGGTATCTGGACGCGACGGGAAGATTTCCCGGTTGCTTTGCCAGTTGATTCGCCGCTTGGCGCAGTTGACGCAGGCCACGGCGCGTCCGCGCGCCGGGGATCTGTTGTGACTGGTGGGGAGGCGCGGCATGAACAACACAGGCTCACGGACATGACCAGACAAGAATCTGCTCCCTGGTGTCGCTCGATCCGCTCGATAGGCATGTTGCTATCGATCGTGGTCCTTATCTGGGGTGGTGCGCGCGACTCAACGGCACGGCCGGTGGACGCCGAGACAGCTCCTGCGCCTTCGACGGTTGCGGGACCGGTGTCCGACCGGGAGCTGTCCAAACAGGGAGCAGGCAAACAGGTAACACACGATTCGTTTGCCGAGCTGACCATGCGCGACCAGGCGATTGGGCGGGACCCGGCGACCGGGCGGGACTCGGCGGGTGGCTTGTCGGCGCAGCAGCTGAAGAGCGCTCGCGCGTGGTGCGAACGGATGCTGCGTTCCCTCGGTGGCGGCGATGGCGGCACGCGGCCGGCCGACATCACCATCTACGGCCTGGACCGGGAGTATTCCTGCCAGGACGTGTCGGACGCGCTGATCCTGCGCGGCACGCGCTGAGCAGCGCGCGCCTCAGACAGCGTCGAAATCGATGTGCACGCTGTCCGACACCGGGTGCGACTGGCAGGTCAGAATCAGACCGCTCGCGATCTGCTCGTCGCTGAGCGCGTGATCGAGGTCCATCTCCACCTCGCCGCTGACCAGCCGGGACTTGCAGGTCGCGCATACCCCGCCCTTGCAGCCGAAGGGCGCATCCAGTCCGGCGGCCAACGCTGCGTCGAGGAGGTTCTCGCCGTCGGCTCCCACCTCGATGATCGTCGAGCGCCCGTCCAGGGTGACGCGGACCCGGCTGATGTGTCCCGCGTGCAGTGCCGCCCGCGCCTGGTGTTTGCGGATGACCGTGCGCGCGTCGTCGGCGCTCGCATGGAACAGCTCGTAGTGGATATGCGCCTGGGCCACACCTTCGGCACGCAGGCCCCTGGAGACCTCGGCGATCATCGCCTGCGGACCGCACAGGAAGAACTCGTCGCAGTGTGCGATGTCGATGAGCCGGGCGCGCACGAGCTCGGCGCCCTTGCGGTTGTCGATGCGCCCGTTCAGCACCTGGGCATCCTGGACCTCGCGGCTGAGGACGTTGATCCAGTGGAAGCGGCTCATGTAGCGATTCTTCACAAAGCTCAGCTCTTCCTTGAACATGATGCTGGCGGTGCGCTGGTTGCCGTAGACCAGCGTTAGCTCGCTCAAAGGCTCTTCGTGGAGGATGGTGCGCAGGTTCGAGAGGATCGGTGTGATACCGCTGCCGGCGGCGACACACAGATAACGACGTCGGCGCCCCGGGTCTAGGGCGGTGTTGAAGCTGCCGGCGGGTGGCATGGCCAGAACCTGCTGACCGGGCTGCAGGCCGGTTTGTGCCCAGGTCGAGAAATGACCGCCCTCGATGCGTTTGATGGCGATCGACAGGGGCATCTCGCCGCGGCGTGAACAGATCGAATAGCTGCGCGTGCAGGGTTGGCCGTCGATATCGGCCTGCAAGGTGAGATACTGCCCCTGCTCGAAGTCGAACAGGCTCCGAGCTTGCGGCGCGGGCATCAGTTCCACGCAGACCGCGTGCTCGGTCTGCGGGCTGACTCGCAGGATGGTCAGTGGATGAAAACGCGTGCTCATGTGGGTGGCGATGCCTCGTCCCCGCCGCGAGCGTCGGCGCTCACAGGCATTTGAAATAGTCGAAGGGCTCGAGACAGCTGTTGCAGCTATACAATGCCTTGCAGGCGGTGGAGCCGAATTCGCTGACAAGGCGCGTGTCGGTGGCGTGACATCTGGGGCAGGGCACGACCGGAGCCCGGCCCGCTGCCGAGGCCCGTGGTGGCGCGATACCGTAGCGTTCGAGGCGAGCCTTGCCACGTTCGCTCAACCAATCACTGCTCCATGCCGGGCTCAGCCGGGTCAGGATACGTACCGAGTCGATGCCACGCGCGGCGAGGACCTCATTGATCTGTTCGCGGATCCGGTCCATGGCCGGACAGCCGGAGTAGGTCGGTGTGATCGTCACCCGCAGCTCACCGTCCTCGAAGTGAATCTCGCGCAGCACGCCCAGGTCCTGGATCGAGAGCACCGGGATCTCGGGATCGCGTACCGCTTCCAGGATCTGCCAGACCTCATCGATCGACAAGGCGGCCTGTGTGGGGTTCGAGCAGTCGCGTGTGGTCATGTTTGACCCGCTACCATTGCAGCCCGGGGTAGGCACGCTGCAGGTATTGCATCTGTGCCAGCATCGGGGCGAGGTGCTCGGTATGTATACCGTCGCGACCACCGCTGACCTGCCATTGCTCGGTCGGTCGCTGCAAGCTCGCTTCCCGCAGGCAGCTGTCCACGTGGTCTTGCCAGACATCGCGCAGCGCCGCGCGATCGACCGCGATGCCTTGCTCCAGCAAGGTCAGCTCGAGAGGCGTCATCTGGAACAGCTCCGGTGTGTAGCCCCACAGGCTCCGCAGCGCGCCCTGGGTGCGCTGCTGACTCTCGTCGGTGCCGTCCCCCAGCCGCACCACCCACTCGCGGCTACGCCGCAGGTGATAGCGGGACTCCTTCAGCGTCTTCTCGGCGATGGCCGCGAGCTGGGGGTCATCGCTGTCGCACAGCGCCTCCAGAAATGGCACGTTGAAGGCATCGATCAGGTACTGGCGGACCATGGTGAAGGCGAAGTCGCCACGGGGCAGCTCGTGGATGAGCAGATTGGTGTATTCACGCGCGTCACGCAGAAAGGCGATGTCGTCCTCGCTGCGACCACGTGCCTCGAGCTGTCCGGCATGGGTGTAGAACAGCCGGGCACGACCGATGAAGTCCAGCGCGACGTTCGCCAGAGCCAGATCCTCTTCCAGATACGGCGCACGGCTGCACCACTCGGTCAGACGTTGACCGAGCACCAGGGCGTCGTCGCCGAGCGCGATGGCATAGTCGACCCGGGCCCGGGTCGTGCTCGCGTTCGTCGCTACGGTCTCTGTCTGCTCGCTCATCGAAACGTCGGTCCTGTCGTGCTCGACCGGTCACATGTTGTCGACTTCGTCCGGCAGCCTGTAATGGGTCGCATGCCGGTACGGTTTGTCGTCCATGGGATCGTAGAACGACGCCGTGTCCTCCTCCTGAGAGGCGACGATGTCGCTGGAGCGCACCACCCAGATGCTCACGCCTTCACCACGACGGGTATAACAGTCGCGGGCATACTCCAGCGCTTGTTCGGCATCCTCGGCGTGCAGGCTGCCGACGTGCTTGTGGTCCAGCCCACGGCGCGAGCGGATGAAGACCTCGAACAACGGCATCGGCGCGTGCTCGTCGGCGGGGTGGTCGGCACCGTGGGTCGGGTCGCGTTCGCTCATCGTCGGGTGGTCCTGTGGTATGCCGCAACGCGCCGATCAGGCCGCCGTCGGTGCATCGCCGCCGTCGGTCCGCGCACGTCGTCTGGCCTCGTGGGCGCGGGCGGCCTCGATTACCCAGCGGCCTTCGTCGCGGGCCTGGCGGTGATGGCTCAGACGCTGGCGATTACACAGCCCGTCCCCGGCGATCACACGTTTGAACTCGTCCCAGTCGATCTCCCCGAAATCGTAGTGGCCACGATCGGCGTTCCAGCGCAGATCCGGATCCGGGATCGTCAGTCCGGCGAACGTCGCCTGTGGCACGCTCTGGTCGACGAACTTCTGCCGTAGCTCGTCGTTGGACTGACGCTTGATCTTCCAGCGCATCGACTGCGCGCTGTGCGCCGACTCCGAATCGTGTGGACCGAACATCATCAGCGTCGGCCACCACCAGCGGTTCAAGGCGTCCTGGGCCATGTCCTTCTGGGCCCGGCTGCCGCGGGCCAGGGTCAGGATGATCTCGTAGCCCTGCCGCTGGTGAAAGCTCTCCTCCTTGCAGATCCGCA
>JAGRHX010000285.1 GCA_020444775.1 Gammaproteobacteria bacterium | reverse complement strand
TGCGGCACCGATCTCGGCCTGATCCGCACCCGCGCGGTGCCCGCTGCCGATGGCTCCTATGCGATTACCGGCACCAAGATCTTCATTTCGGCGGGCGATCACGACCTGACCGACAACATCATCCACCTGGTGCTCGCCAAGCTGCCGGACGCGCCGCTCGGGGTCAAGGGCATCAGCATGTTCCTGGTGCCCAAGTACCTGCCCGAGGGCGGCGATCTGGGCACCGTGGCGGACGGCAAGCTGGGTGAGCGCAATCACTTCGAGTGCTCGGCCATCGAGCACAAGATGGGTCTGAACGGCTCGGCGACCTGTGTCATGAACTACGACGGGGCCACCGGCTGGCTGGTGGGCGAGCCACACCGCGGTCTGCAGGCGATGTTCTCGATGATGAACTTCGAGCGTCTGATGGTCGGTCAACAGGGCTTGTCGCAGGCCGAGAAGGCCTACCAGAACGCTGCCGCGTACGCCAAGGAGCGTCTGCAGAGCCGTTCGCTGAGCGGTGCCAAGGCCCCCGACCAGCCGGCCGACCCGATCATCGTGCATCCCGACGTGCGGCGTATGCTGCTCACCACGCGTGCGCTCAACGAGTCGGCGCGCGCGCTGCTGACCTGGATCAGCCTGCAGGTCGATGTCTCCGAGCGGGATCCCGACCCCAAGGCACGTGAGCGTGCCGGTGATCTGGTCGCCCTTTTCACCCCGGTGATCAAGGCCTATTTCACCGACTATGGCAGCGAAGCCTGCAACAACTGCCTGCAGGTGCTGGGTGGGCATGGCTATATCCGCGAATGGGGCATGGAGCAGCTGGTCCGCGACGCGCGTATCGCCCAGATCTACGAGGGCGCCAACGGTATCCACGCCCTCGACCTGGTCGGACGCAAGCTGCCGCTGCACGACGGTCGTCTGATCAACACCTATCTGGACGAGGTCGATCGGTTCATCGCCGAGAATGGTGACGCGCCCGAGCTCGCCGACTTCATGCCGGGGGTGAGTCAGTCCCAGGCCCTGCTCAAGCAGGCCACCGATTGGATACGCAGCCATGCGGCGCGCGACCCTGAGGAGACCGGCGCGGCCTCGTACGACTATCTGCGGTTGATGGCGCTCGGCTCCATGGCCTACATGTGGGCGCGTATGGCCAAGGTCGCGGCGTCGCGACTGGACGGAGACAACACCGGCTACTATCGAAACAAGCTGTTGACCGGGCAGTTCTACATGAAGCGTCTGATGCCCCAGACCCGGGCCCTGTTCGACAGCCTGAGCGCCGGCGCCGACAGTCTGATGGCGATGGATGCCGAGGCCTTCTGAGCCTCGCACAGCAGGACCCGTACGCCAGGCAGCCGCAAGCGAAGAACCGTAGCCCGAAGATTCGTAGCCCGAAGATTTGCACCGATGAGCACCGATCCCAGAGACCGACTCGACGAAAGAACCCGCCGTAAGCTGCTCGAGGCGGCCATCGACATGGCCGACGCCATGCGTGCGCGCATCGAGCATGTGATGGCCGAGGGCTTCCAGGTGCAGGCCAAGGCCGATACCAGTCTGGTGACCACCGCCGACATCGAGGCCGAGAAGACCTTCAGGGCCTGGGTGGAGGCTCGCTTTCCCGAGCATGGCGTCATCGGTGAGGAGTTCGGCCGCAGCCGCGATGACGCGGAGTTCGTCTGGGTGGTGGATCCGGTCGACGGTACCGCCGAGTTCGCCCGCGACGTGCCCTTCTGGGGCAGCATCATCGGGCTCTTCCATCAGGGGCTGCCGTTGTTGGGCGTCATCGACCACCCGGCGCTTGGGGTGCGCTGCCATGCGACCCATGGGCTGGGCGCTTATCTGGGGCACCGTCGTCTGCAGCTCGGGGATCTGAGCGCCGCCGAGCTCGAGGGACGGGTACGCACCGGCACGCCGTCCAAGGTGAACTATGCCAAGCGCGCCGGGCACGGCGCGTTGTTCGACGCGCTGTGCGATCGGCATCCCAACATCCGCGTGCTGCACACCTGCTACACCCACACCCAGGCCGCCTGCGGTGGACTGGACGCGGCCATCGAGTGGAACGCGCCGATCTGGGACGTGGGGGCCAGCCAGATCCTGGTCGAGGAGGCCGGTGGATGCTTCGAGTCGATGCGGGTCTATCGGGATGCCGGTGACGAGCCGCTGCATTGCGTGGTGTTCGGCAAGCCGGCGCTGGTCGCGAGCATCGTCGAAGCGTTCGAGCAAAGACTCGCGGCCGATGGGCTGGAGTGAAGCGCGTAGCGGTGCGAGCGCGCCGCTCGTTCGCGGCGCGGCTTGATGCAGTCCTGGGCGCTGGTCGCGGCGGGTGGCGCGCTGGGCGCGATGGGGCGCTTCGCCGTGTCGAATCTGGTCGGTCTGGCCCTGGGCCGGCATTTCCCCTACGCGACGCTGATCGCCAACGTCGCCGGGTCCTTCCTCATCGGCATGATGTTCGTGCTGGTCTTCGAGCGGGCCGTGCTGGGTGAATCCTGGCGGCTGCTGGTGATGGTCGGCGTGCTCGGCGCCTTCACCACCTTTTCGACCTTCTCGCTGGAGACCGTGACCCTGATGGTCGAGGGCGCCTGGCTGCGGGCGACGCTGAACGTCGTCGCAAGCGTCGCGTTGTGCCTGTGTGGCTGCTATCTGGGCCTGCTGGTGGGGCGTCTGACGCCGGGCTGAGCGGTCCGGAACCCAGGCGTTCGTGCCACGCGCCGCCGCGGCGGTTCATTCGCCGACAACGGCACCCTCACGACGCAGCTCCGCCTCGACCGCGCCGAGGGTCGCGTCGAGCCGCCGCAACAGCTCGTCGCAGCCGGCCTCATCGATGATCAAGGGCGGCGTGACCATCACCCAGTCACCAAAGCGCCCGCCGGCGCTGCGTCTGGCATAGATCAGCAGCCCATGCTCCAGACCATGGCTGCGCACCCGGTCGGCCGGCGGCGGGCTGCAGCGCAGCATCGCTTTGCTGTGCTTGTCAGCCACCAGCTCCAGAGCCAGCAGCAGTCCCTTGCCGCGCACGTCGCCGACGATCGACGAGCGTTCCGCCAGGCCTTCCAGACCCGCGCGTAGATGCGCGCCCATGCGCCGCGCGTTGCCGGCCAGATCCTCACGCTGGTAGCGATCCAGCACGGCCAGCGCGGCCGCCGCCGAGACCGGATGGGCGCTGTAGGTGTGGGTGTAGCCGAAGCCGGTCTTCGTCGCCAGCCAGTCGACCATGCTCGCCGGGGCCAGCACCGCGCCGAGCGGCGCGTAGCCGGACGACAGTCCCTTGGCCATGATCGCCAGATCCGGTCTGACCTCGGGAAGATGGTGCGCGGCCAGGAAGGCGCCGGTGCGACCGGCGCCGCACAGCACCTCGTCGAAGACCAGGGCGATACCGTATCGGCTGCATATCTCGCGGGCCGCGCGTAGATAGCTCTCGGCTGGCACTGCCGCGCCCGAGGCCAGACCACCGACCGGCTCGATGAGAAAGGCGAGCACGGTGTCCGCGCCGAGCTCGCGGATCCTGTCCTCCAGCGCTTCGGCGCAATGTCGCGCCCAGGTCTGCGTGTCGTGATTGTCCGGCAGCCGGTAGCTCAGCGGTGCCGGCACCTTGGGATGTCGCGTGGCGAAACCATCGAGGAAGGCCTCGTTGGCCGGATCGCCGGACAGACCCAGCGTGCCGATGGTGCTGCCGTGATAGGAGGGCATGCAGGTGATGACGTGGCAGCGACGCGTCTCGCCCAGGGCGATCGCCCGCTGACGCAGCAGCTTCACCGCGAACTCGACCGCCTCCGAGCCACCCGAGGAGAACAACACCCGTTCGAAGCCGACACCCGCCAGACGCGAGACCCGCTCGGCAAGCGCCAGATTCGGCTCGTGTCGCGCCTGACGCGCGGAGACGAAGCCGAGCGTCGCCGCCTGGCGGGCCATCGCTTCGGCCACCGTGGCGTCGCCATGGCCGATGTTGGCGGTGACCGGACCGGAGGACATGTCGATGTACTCGCGGCCGTTGCTGTCGTAGAGATGGATCCCCTGGCCACGCACCAGCAACGGTCGCGGCACCGTGTCGCTGGTCGCGTAGAAGAGATCCTGCGGACCACCCGCACGATTGTGGTAGCGGGCGCGGATCGGATCGTCGCTCATGGTCGGTGCAGATCTCCAGGCCGTGGGTCGATGTCGCGCCCCGGGCTCAGGGGCGCTGCAGATGTTGCTCGGTCCGCGCCTGCTCGCCGATGTCCGCCCAGTCCCAGAGCTGCAGGATCGATTCGACCCGCGACCACAGCCGTTGCTGGTCACAATAGTGCGGGCTGCCTGGATGTCCGGAGGCGCCCAGCGGCGAGATCCAGCGGCTGTTACGCCAGTCGGCGGGATCGTGCACGTAGCGATTGACCGAGCTCAGGCTGACGACGAAATCGGCGCCGACCTTGGCGCCCGAGGCAAGCGGCGTGTCACCGTCGCCGCCGATCTCTACGACCGGCGGGTTGAGCAGATCGGCGTTCTCGGGGAACAGCGCGGCGAGCGGATGACGGATCACCACTTTGTGCAGCGCGCCCCAGCGCCAGCTCGACGGGTCCTCGCCGAGGCGCGTCTCGAGCAGCGACCAGGCCGCCTCCAGAGCGTTCTGCAGCAGATCCGGCCAGTGCCGACCGTCCGGCAGCAGGGCCGTGTCACCGCTGTGCAGGGCCGCGGTGAGGGCGGCCTTCAGATGCCGTCGCCAGTGCTCCTCGGCGCCCGGCTGAGTGCCCTCGAGCAGTCCGCTCGCGAATTCGCCGCAGGCGGCGCTGACGATGTCCGCGGTGAGCCGACCCATGGCCACCGAGTACAGCGCGGCGGCGTTCGAATCGACCCGCATTGCGCAGTCCCAGTCGGCCAGCAGGGCGGCGGCCCGCGCCGCCTTGCCGTGCAATGATTCACAGCGGGCGACGGCTTGCTTGAAGGCCTGCGCCGGGATCGAGACCGCGTCCGCGTAAAGCCGCTCCATGTCCTCGGCGCGTGCCGGGTGACCGGTCAGCTGCTCGATGCCGTGGGCGATGCGCTCGGCCCTATAGCCCGGGCCGAAGAAGTTCGTCAGGTAGTAGGGATAGTCCTGGTCAACCACCCGCTGGTTGCAGGTCACCGCCCAGCCGGTGCTCGGATTTCGCGATCGCGGCAGCTGCGCGGGATCGATGAAGCCGCGCCATTCGTTGTCCGCGCTCCAGCCGGCAACCGGCCCCCAGCCGTTGCCACTGTCGCGAATCGGGATGCGACCCCGCAACGCGTAGCCGAACTCGCCGTGCACGTCGGCATAGGGATAGTTGTTGACGCGGTCGGTCCAGCCCGCCAGCGCGGCCTCGAACTCGTCGGCGCTGCGTGCCTTCATCGCCCGGTAGGCGGCATCGATCCAGGGTGTCGCGTCGATCGAGCCGGGGTCACGCAGGCTGATCGCGGCACCCGAGCGTGGATCGCCGGCGATCACCGGGCCATGTCGGGTGTGCACCACCTCGATGCTGTGGGTCGCGCTCTCGCCACGCACCCGGATCTGCTCGCTGCGGACCTCGGCCGGATACCAGGCATCCTCGAACAGATACTCGAGCGTGCCGTTCTCGGTGCGGAACCGCTCGACGAACAGATCCTGGGTGTCCACGCCACCGTGGGTCATACCAAAGCAGACGTGCTCGTTGTGACAGAAGTGCATGGCCATCGGCACGCCCGGAATCGCGAAGCCGGAGATGCGGAAATCCGGGCCGTGCAGATGCACCTGGTAGTAGACGTTTGGCACCTCCAACGCGCGGTGTGAATCACCGCCGACCAGCGGCTTGCCCGAGGCGGTGCGTTCACCGCTGATCGACCAGCCGTTGCTGCCGCTCTCGGTCTCGTTGAGGAAGCTGCTGGCCTGCACGACCGCCTGCAGCTCGTCGATTGCGTTGAGCACCGGACCCGTATATCGCGTGCCCGGCGGCACGGTCAGCAGACTGCCGGGCTGGTAGCCGGGTGACAGCCGGGCAGCCGCCGGCGCACCGATCGCCGCGGCCAGACGGGATAGCCAGAGCTTGCCCTGGAACGAGCCTTCGGCGCTGTTGCGAACCTTGTAGACCAGCGCGCAATGCCACGGCTCCCAGGCTTCGGGTCTGGTCTGCAGCAGCTTGTACTCGACGGGCAGGGCGGTGGTGCTGTCGAGGAAGGCGTTGACCCCCGCGCTGTAGGCATCCATGGCGCGTTTTGCCTCGGGGCCGGCCAGCTCGTAGTCGAGCCGCGCGATGCGCTCCATGCCACGCCGGCGCATCAGCGTATCCTGCGCGCGTGCCCGCTCACCGAGGTACTCGGCGATCCGGCCCAGACAGCGCAACCGGTCGTAGTCCATCTGGAACAGCCGGTCCTGAGCGGTGGCGAAGCCCTGGGCGAAGAACAGGTCGTGCTCGTTGTCGGACTTGATGTGCGGGATGCCGTGGCGATCGCGGCGAATGACCGCGCCCGCCTGCAGGCCGTCGAATCTCTGGGGGGTGCTGACATCGGGCAGTGCGGCGGCCAGATCGTCGGGGCTCAGTCTGGAAGTCATGGGCAGGTCCGGTGCTGAATCGATACGGGCGGTGCGATGCCGGCGCATCGCGGCTGAATGGGATCCGCCCTGGAGTATACGCATTCGAGGCCGTGCTCTGGGCAATCCAGAGGCGAGGTCCGTGGGCAGCACGCCGGGGTGCGGCCGAGCAGCCCGAGGCAGGCGGTGCTAAGGTCGCGATCCACGCTTCAGGGCGTGCAAGCCGGCTGGCCACACGTCCAGCGCGCGCAACGGTCGACGCGAAGCGCAGCTCGGATGCGTTGCCCAGCGGAGCCGCTCGGGTCCGGCCAGACACGACGAGAAGGGTCCACGAATGTCTCCGCTCGCATGGAAGAATGCGCTCGCCGAGCAGGTCTGGGGCACCAGCCTCGGCGGTATGTCGTCTGGCCGTCGGGCCTGGGTGCGTCTGGCGCGCATGCTGCACATGTTGGTGCGGGAGTTCGTGCAGGGCGAGATACCGCTGCGCGCGGGGTCCATGGTGTTCACATCGATGCTGTCGCTGGTGCCGCTGTTGGCGGTGAGCTTCTCGGTGTTGAAGGCCTTTGGCGTGCACAACACCCTGGAGGCACTGCTGGTGCGCGTGCTCGCGCCGCTCGGCGGCGAGCACGAGGCAATCGTCTCGAGGATCCTCGGTTTCGTCGACAACATCGATGTCGCGGCGCTCGGTGGCTACGGCTTCGCCGCCTTGTTCGTCACGGCGATCATGATGGTGTTGAAGGTGGAGGCCTCACTCAACCACGTCTGGCGGGTGACCCGGCCGAGGCCGTTGCGCTACCGGCTGCCCGGCTATCTGAGCGTGCTGCTGGTCGGACCCATCCTGCTGGTGGTCTCGATGCTCGTGATCGCCTCGGTGAAGAGCTCCTCGACGGTGCAGTACCTGATCGCCTATGCGCCAGTCGGACAGCTGCTCGACCTCGCGTCCAAGGCCATACCTTATCTGCTGGTCAGCATTGCCCTGACGGTGGTCTATCTGTTCATCCCGAATCGGCGTGTCAGCCTGCGCGCGGCCCTGGTCGGCGGCGCCACCGCCGGGTTGGCCTGGAGCATCGTCGGCTGGGGCTTTGCCGATTTCGTGACCTCCGCGCCCACCTACACCGCGGTCTACAAGAGCTTCGCCATCCTCTTCGTGTTCATCATCTGGCTGTACGTGGTGTGGAGCATCGTACTGCTGGGCGCCGCGGTGGCGTTCTACTTCCAGCATCCGGAGTATCGATTCCTGCCGGCCGAGGCGCATCTGCCGAACAACCGCGCGCGCGAGCAGCTCGCCCTCGAGGTGATGGCGTTGACCGCACACCGTTTCACGAACGGGTTGCGGCCGCTGTCTCTCAAAGAGCTGTCACGGTTGCTCGAGATCCCCGAGGACGTGATCGCCAGAACCATCGGCGCGCTGCAGGCCGCGGGCCTGATCGTAGAGACCCGGGTGCCGCGCGACTGCTATATGCCCGGGCGCGAGACACGTGGCATTGGCCTGCACGAGATCGTCCAGGTGGCGAGGACCCAGGGTAATCTGCGCGCGCTGCCGGTGGAGGCCGGACTGCTGATGTCCAGCAGCGCGATGGCGGGTATCGATGCGGCCATCGAGGAGCGGCTGCGGGACAGTACGCTGGCCGAGCTGGTCCAGAGCCTCGACCCGGCCCAGACGCGCTGGGCGAGTTCGGTCGATGAGCTGACCGACGGTCTGGACGACGGCCCGTCACCGGTCGACGATGAGATCGGCGACGAGATGGCGGTGCGGCCGGGTGTGCGTGAATCCGGGGCCTCGGACGCGGCTGCCTGAGCAGGTGCCGATGGGCGGCCGCGGCCGCCCGGTAGATGTCGCGACAGACCCGGAAGACACGACCCAGCAACATGAGCGAAAGATCATGCTGCTGTCATTTTTAGATCATCTACTGGGATTCTCCGGACCCTAGACTGCTGCCTGTCGAGTCCCTGCGGCTCGATGCCACGCGTTGAATTCAGTCCATTGCGGAGAATCCACAACCCATGAAACGCACTTCCATTGCGCTGGCAGTGGCAGTCGCCCTGAGCGCGGGTATCGCTCAGGCCGGCACGTTGAGATTCAGCGAGGTCCCGGTTCCAAGCGACGATGCGAGCAAGCGCGAGGTGACCGCCTCGCCGTCGGTCCGAATCGATGGTCGTACCCATCGAATCGGCTACAACACCTTGCTGCGTTCCGGTGACCAGGTGGGCAACAGCGCCCTTGCCTGGGGAACACTGGTCGATGTCGACGGCGTGCCGTTGCATGACGACGCCGGCGCACCGGTCATCTCCGTGTATCCCGACCACAGCTCGCTGATCACCGGTGACGATGGCCGCCTGTACTCGATTACCCAGTTCGAGGACTCCATCGGCGCGATCTACCTCACCGGCCTGCGTCAAGGCCGCGACGGACGCCTGCTGCCGACCCGCACCCGGCCGCTCGACCTGTCCGGCGTCAACGGCACCTGGACCCATTGTGCCGGGATGGTCACGCCCTGGGGCACGCACCTGGGCGCCGAGGAGTACGAGCCGAACGCGGCTGACCCGGACATCCTGTCGAACCGGTACTTCAGTCCGGTGGCTGCATACTTCGGTGAGGACCCCGCGAACATCGACGCCGATACGACCCGGCTCAACCCGTACAACTATGGCTTCCCGGTCGAGGTCAAGGTGGGCGACTACGAGCACGTCGACGTCGCCAAGCACTATGCGATGGGTCGCGCGGCCATTGAGCTCGCCTACGTGATGCCGGACCGACGTACCGCGTACATCTCCGACGACGGTACCGACGTCGGTCTCTACCGATTTGTCGCCGACCAGCCTGCCGATCTCTCAGCGGGCTACCTGTATGCCGCACGTTGGCGACAGAGCGATGATGCCGGTGCTGGTGACGGCGTGATCGAGTGGATCAATCTGGGTCATGCCAGCGACACCGACATCAGACCGTTCATCGATGCCAGGGGTAGCTTCGACGACATCTTCGAGCGCGATCAGCCGGGATGCACGAGCATCCGTACAGCGACCGGCCAGGAGTGCCTCACGGTCAGAGATGGCATGGAGCAGATCGCCTCGCGGCTGGAGACGCGCCGTTTCGCAGCCATGCGTGGTGCGACCACGGAGTGGCGCAAGATGGAGGGGATCACCTACAACCCCGACAAGCATACGATGTATATGTCCATGTCGGAGATCGGCAAGGGCATGCTCGACAAGAACGATGGTGGCAACAACGACATCCGCCTGCAGGAGAATCCGTGCGGCGCGGTGTATGCGTTGGAGCTGGATGGCAATTTCGCGGCCACCCGCATGCATGGTCTGATCGAGGGGCGGCCGGTGGCCGGTGACCCGAGCAACAGCTGCGATCTCGCCGCTATCGCCAATCCGGACAACCTCACCTTCATTCCGGGCTACGACACCTTGATCATCGGTGAGGACACCGGCTCCGGTCACCAGAACGACGCGGTTTGGGCCTACGACCTGAGCAAGAGCAGCCTGACACGTATCGAGACGACGCCGTATGGGTCGGAAACGACCTCCGTGTACTTCTACCCCAATGTCGGTGGGCATGCGTACATGATGTCGGTCGTTCAGCATCCTTATGGCGAGTCCGACCAGGACAAGCTGATCCAGGGCTCGGGCGACGATCGCGCCTACGTAGGCTACATCGGCCCGTTCCCGGCCATGGATGTGCAGTCACGCGAGCACGAGCACCGCGGGCGTGACGAGCACCACCGGCATGACGAGCACCACGAGCATCAGGGTCGGCGGCGTCGCTGAGCACCGGGGCGAACCGGGGTTCGCCGCCCCGGCTTCGCCGTGGCCGTGGACGGCCTCAGTGTCGTCCCGAAGCCGCTTCGGCCGAACTGGTCACGGTCGCCGACGGCAAGGTGGCGGGACCGGCGCTCAGCGCACCCCTTCGGCGTGGGTCCGAAGCGCCGAGGAAGATGCCCCGCAGGTGCTGCACGCTCTGCGTGCTGCCCATCGCGTTCTTCACCACCACCTCGTGTCCCCGCCCTCGGAGCAGACGGATCGTGTCGATGCTCAGGCCCTCCTCGACACGCAGCTCGTCGGGCAGCCACTGATGATGCACACGCGGTGCATTCGTGGCCTCCTGCAGATTCATGCCGTGATCGATGATGTTGCTGATCACCTGCAGCACCGTGGTGATGATGCGGCTGCCACCGGGGCTGCCCGTCGCCAGCAGCGGCTCGCCACCGCGCAGCACGATGGTCGGGGTCATCGAGCTTAGCGGGCGCTTGCCGGGCTGCACCGCGTTGGCCTCACCGCCGATCAGGCCGTAGGCGTTGGCGGTGCCGGGCTTGCCGGAGAAATCGTCCATCTCGTTGTTCAGCAGGATGCCGGTGCCGGGTGCGACGATGCCGCTGCCAAAGCTGAAGTTCAGCGTGTAGGTGTTGCTGACCACGTTGCCGGTCCGGTCCATGATCGAGTAGTGGGTGGTCTGCTCGCTCTCGAAGTCCTGGGGCGTGCCGGGCCGGATCTGGCTGGATGCGGTGGCCCGAGCATCGATGTCGGCTCGCAATCGCGCGGCGTAGCGCTCATCGGTCAGACCCGTCACCGGCACCGGCCAGTGATCCGGATCGCCCAGATGCGCGCTGCGGTCGGCGTAGGCGCGCTTCATGCTCTCGGCGAGCCAGTGGATGCTCTGCGCGCTGTTGTGACCGGCCGCGGTCAGGTCGAAGCCTTCCAGGATGTTGAGGATCTGGATCAGATGCACGCCGCCGGAGCTGGGCGGCGGCATCGAGACGATCTCGTGACCACGATAGCGGCCACGGACCGGCGCGCGGAGCACGGCGCTGTAGGCGGCCAGATCGGTGCGTGTGATGAGGCCACCGTGGCTGCGCATCTCCTCGGCGATGGCCTTGGCGATGTGGCCCTCGTAGAAGGCTTGCGGACCCTGCCGGGCGATGGCCTCCAGGCTGTCGGCCAGATCGCTCTGCACCAGGCGCTCGCCAACCTGCCAGGGCTTGCCGTCCGGGCGCAGGAAGATACGCGCGCTGGCCGGGTGCGCGGCGAGTCGCTCCTGGCCAGCCTGCAGGGCCGCGGCCAGGCCCTCGCCGACGACGATGCCGTCGCGGGCCAGCGCGATGGCCGGTGCGATCAGCTCGGTCCACGGCCTGCTGCCGAAGCGCTGATGGGCCAGGTGCAGTCCGGCCACCGTGCCCGGCACGCCGACCGAGAGATGGCTGAAGCGCTTGCGGTGCCGGTCCACCTCGCCATCTTCGCCCAGATACATGTCGCGGCTGCTGGCGGTCGGGGCGCGCTCCCGGTAGTCGATGGCATGCTGGGTGGCGGTGCCGGCGTCGTGCACCAGCATGAATCCACCGCCGCCGACGTTACCGGCCCTCGGCAGGGTGACCGCCAACGCGAAGCCGACCGCGACCGCCGCATCCACCGCGTTGCCGCCCGACTCGAGCACGGCTACGCCGACCCGGGTCGCGGTTGCTTCCTGGCTCGCGACCATGCCGTAGCGAGACGCTACCGGGTGGCTGAGGTCGCGAGCGGAGTAGATCGCGGCCTGGCTGGCGCCGTCCCGGCGGGCGGTGCGGGTGATCTCGGACTGGGCGGGCGGCTGGGCTGGGGATTGGGCTGGCGTCGGAAAGGACAGGCTCAGCAGGCACAGCGTGAGCAGCGCGGCGTGTAACAAGCGGCCGGTCCCGGCACGCGCCGGCAAGGGTCCGGAGACGGTGGCCGAGGTGCGGTGGGGCCGGCTCGTCCCATCGTCACTGCCCGTGGCAGGACTCGTGGGATGAGCTGGCGCGGCCTCGCGTTCGTGGTGTGTTGCATGGCGCATGCCGCATTCTCCCTGCTCGGTTGCCAGTCCGGTATCATACGAGATGACGTCAAGGGCATGATCGCGGCGCGTCGCGGATGCGAGCCGATCTGCTCATCGGATGCAGAAGGATTCGTGGTGTTGCAGCCAGGATGTAGCGCAGACCCTCATCGACCCGGCAATGACAATGAAAGCCCCAAGACCTTGTGGAACCTGGCGGTCGCCCATAACCGCTGAATTCATGCTGATGGACGCCGTGCGGCTCGCTGCCGTGCACGTCGATCAGCGCCGCACTGTCTGGCTCGAGGGACGGCCACAGGACGGCGGGCGAGGTGTGCTGGTGGCGTCCCTGGACGACGCCGAGCCGGTCGATCTGACCCCGGCGCCGTTCAGCGTTCGCAGCCGGGTGCACGAGTACGGCGGTGGCGCATTCGTGATCGACGGCGACGATCTGTGGTTCTGCAACGACGCCGATCAGCGCATCCATCATCAGCGATTGGCACCGCTCGGTGTGCCGCGGCCGCTGACCGCCAGCGGCACGCGTCGCTATGCCGACATGGTCGTGGACCGCGCGCGCGGTCGTCTCATCGCGGTCTGCGAGAACCACGATTACGTGGACGAGCCCGAGAACAGCCTGGTCTCGATCGACCTCGACAGTGGCGAGGTCCAACGGCTGGTGTCGGGTAGCGATTTCTATGCCAGCCCGGTGCTCAGTCCGGATGGTCGGCGGCTGGTGTGGTTGAGCTGGGAACATCCGAACATGCCCTGGGACTGCAGCGAGCTGTGGACAGCCACGCTCGACGGCCAGGGCGCCCTGCTCAGCCTTTCCCGGGTTGCCGGTGGCGCCGACGTGTCGGTGTTCCAGCCGAGTTTCGCGCCGGACGGCAGCCTGTTCTACGTCTGCGATCGCAGTGGCTTTTGGAACCTGTATCACTGCCGACCGGACGATGGCCAGGCCAACGACCAGGCCGACGACCAGACCGACGTATCGGTGCCGGCTCGAGACGGCAGCAGCGAGGTTGGCGAGGGTACGGTCGTCGATCCCGAAGGACCGGCGCTGAGGATGCGCGCAGAGGATACCGGCAGCGGCCACCCGTGCGTGCATCGCGAGCGGGCCGAGTACGGCATGCCGCAGTGGGTGTTCGGGATGCGTACCTATGGCTTCGTCGACGACGACCAGCTGGTGGTCGGGTCCTGTCGCGATGGTTGCTGGTCGCTACAGCGACTGCAGCTCGCATCGGGCGAGTGGTCGTCCGCACCCTTCGAGCTCAGCGCGCTGAGCGCGCTGGCCTGCACTCGCGGGCGGGCAGTGGTCGTGAGCAGCAGCGCCACGACGCCGGCCGCGGTGACGTGCTGGGACACCCACAGCAATGATTGCCGGGTGCTCAAGACCGCGGTCGCGCTGCGTATCGACCCCGAGTACGTCGCCGCGCCGGAGCCGCTGACCTTCGCGACCAGCGGCGACGACATCGCCCATGGCTTTCTCTATCGGCCGCGGAACAAGCGCTTCGAGCCCGAGGCGAACGAACGGCCACCGCTGATCGTCATCAGTCATGGTGGGCCGACCGGCGCCAGCACGCCGTCGCTCAATCTCGCCGTGCAGTTCTGGACCAGCCGTGGCTTCGCGGTGCTCGATGTGAACTATCGCGGTAGCACCGGCTATGGTCGTGCCTATCGCGAGCCGTTACGCGGTCAATGGGGCGTGGTCGATGTCGACGACTGCGTCAACGGCGCGCGTCATCTGGCCCGGGCCGGCGTCGTCGACGAGCAGCGTCTGGCGATTCGTGGCAGCAGCGCCGGCGGTTTCACCACGCTCGCGGCCTTGACCTTCCACGACGTGTTCAAGGCCGGCGCGAGCTACTATGGCATCAGCGAGCTGGAGGCCCTGGCACGTGACACCCACAAGTTCGAGTCGCGCTACCTGGACAGCCTGATCGGCGCCTATCCGGAGCAGCTCGATCTCTACCGTCGCCGCTCTCCCATCCATCACATCGAGCGTCTGTCCTGTCCGGTAATCTTCTTTCAGGGCGCCGAGGACAAGGTGGTGCCTCCGGACCAGGCCTTGATGATGGCCAAGGCGGTCAAGGAGAAAGGCCTGCCGACCGCCTGCCTGATCTTCGAGGGCGAGCAGCACGGTTTTCGCCGGGCCGCCACCATACGTCGCACGCTCGAGGCGGAGCTGTTCTTCTACGGGCGGATCTTCGGCTTCAGACCGGCCGATCCGATTGCACCGGTGGAGATCGAGAATCTTTGAGCGCCAGACCCGGTGAGCGGCGATCGTCGATGCGACGGCCGGGCGGCACGTGCCGCGTCGATCGAGCTCGACACGCCAGCCCGAGGCTCGGACCAAGAGTGTCGCAGCACGCCAGTACACGACCACACGACCACACGCAGGCTCGAACGTAGCCGGGGGAGAACAATGACAAGGCGAGGTTTGAAGTTCGGCATCTTTCTGGCCCCGTTTCATCGTCTGGGCGAGAACCCGACGCTGGCGATGAGCCGCGACATGGAGCTCATCGAGTGGTTGGACCATCTCGGCTACGACGAGGCCTGGATCGGTGAGCACCACTCCGCCGGCTGGGAGATCATCGCATCGCCGGAGATCTTCATCGCCGCCGCCGCCGAGCGCACCCGCCACATCATGCTCGGATCCGGTGTCACCAGCCTGCCCTACCACAACCCGCTGCTGGTCGCGCAACGCTTCGTGCAGCTCGATCACATGACCCGGGGCCGGGTGATGCTGGGTTGCGGACCGGGCGCGTTGCCCTCGGATGCCTACATGCTCGACATCGAGCCGGTGACCCAGCGACGACGCATGGTCGAGTCGTTGGACGCGATCGTCGCGCTGTTGCGCTGTGAGGAGCCGGTCAACATGCAGACCGACTGGTTCCATCTGCGCGAGGCGCGTCTGCATCTGGCGCCGTACAGCGATCCGCACTTCCAGATCGCCGTGGCCAGCACCATCACGCCGTTCGGCATGATGGCCGCCGGCAAGCACGGACTGGGGGTGCTGTCGATCGGTGCCGGTCTGCCCGGTGGTCCCGAGGCGATGGCCAAGCAGTGGCAGATCGCCGAGGACACCGCCGCCGAGCACGGCCAGCGAATGAACCGCAAGGACTGGCGTATCGTGGTCACCGCGCATCTGGCCGAGGACGACGAGGAAGCGCTGCGCCAGGTGCGGGTCGGTGAGCGGGCCGAGACCGTGACCTATTTCGAGGAGACCCTGGGTCGACCGCCCGGGCGATCCGACGATCCGCTGCGCGACGGCGTGCGCATGGGCACTACGCTGGTCGGCACGCCGGATACCGTGATCAAGGGCATCGACCGGCTGCTCGAATACAGCAACGGCGGGTTCGGCGGCATCCTGTTCCGTGCCCACGAATGGGCGAACCGGGCCCAGATCATGCACAGCTACGAGCTGTTCGCGCGCTATGTGATGCCCCGTTACCAGGGTTCCATGGAGACCTTGTTCCGGTCCAACGACTGGACCCGCAGCAACCGTAAGACGGTGCTGAGCGGCAACGTGGAGGCGGTCAAGCGTGCCTTCACCGATACCGGCCGCGAGGTGCCTGACGAGTTCCGCTATCGAACCCTGGGTGTGCAGGACATCGAGTCCGAGCGGGTCGCCACCGAAGGCGAGACCAGCAAGGACTGAGCGCTTTTTGGAACGATCCCACGGCCTGTTGCGACGGTCGCGGGAATGCTTCACGACCTCCGAGCCGGCGGCAGCGCATGCTCTCGCGTTGGAGTCGTTTTGTGACCACCTGCCATAGGAAGCACCGTGATGGAGAAGAGTGACCTGTACAAGAAGGGGATCGAGCTGCGCACCCGGCTGTTCGGTGAGCAATACACCGAGCAGATGAACGCCAGCACCTACCAAGATCCCGTCATGCAGAAGTTTCGTGACGTCGCTGCCGAAACCGTGTTCGGGGCGCTGTGGAGCCGACCGGGGCTGGATTTGAAGACCCGCACCCTGATCTGCGTGGTCTCGGACGCGGCCACCGGACGCGAGCCCGAGCTGCGCCTGCATCTGCGTATGGCCTTGCGTCAGGGCTGGACCGAGGACGAGCTCACCGAGGTGCTGCTGCACCTGTCCGGCTACGTCGGGGTGCCGCTGATCCGCGAGGCCATGCTGGTGGCCAGTGAGGTGTTTGCCGAGGTACGTGCTGAAGGCTGAGCACCGACTCCGAACGGGTGCCGCGTGACGCCGGCACCAGGGACCGTGGTCTCGTGGCGCCTGTCCGGATGCGATGTCCCGGACCCGATGTCCCGG
>JAGRHX010000284.1 GCA_020444775.1 Gammaproteobacteria bacterium | reverse complement strand
TGGGCGCCCTATCACGTGCGGCGTGGCTTCGAGGCCGGTGACAGCGTGGTGACGGTGATGGCCGGCGAGGCACCCCACAACATCAACGACCACGCCAGCACCACGGCGGAAGGCATCCTGACCACCATCGCCGGCACCATCTCGCAGCCGGGCGCGAACACCATCTACGGCCATGGCCCGTACTTCCTGGTGCTCGGCCCGGAGCACGCCGAAACCCTGGCGCGCGACGGGCTCGGCATCGAGGACATCCAGCACGAGGTGTACCGTCGCTCCATGGTGCACGTGTCGCGTGTATCTCTGGAGAATCAGGCAAGCTACACCGGCATGGACATCCATCCGGTCGACGACCACTATCCGGTGTCACCATCCGCCCAGGACATCCACGTGGTGGTGGCTGGCGGAGCGGGCAAGCACTCTGCGTTCATCCCGTCCTTTGGCGGGACCGCGGTCTGCTCGCTGCGTGTGCCCTGACCCGCGTCGGCACGGCGCGGCCCCATGGCTACTTGCCGGGGCTACTAGCCGGGGCGACAAGCAGGGGCGACAAGCAGGGGTGCAACCATGAGGGCCAGCGGGAGGCGAATCTTGGGCGAGCTCAATGCGGACCAGCACATGAGTAGCGGCGTACTCGACGGGCGCGACGATTGCGGGGCGAGCGCCCTCGCCGCACGACCATGAGCCCCTCCCCGCGTAGCGCGGACCCGATGCAGACCTTGTTCGGCGATCTGCCGGTGCTCGACGACGACGTCGGTCTCGAGCAGGCCTACGCGGTGCTCGACGAGCACGCGCTGGCCGACGGACTGCCACAGCTGCCACCAACCCGCTCACGGCTGGGCGCGATGCTGGCCACGGTCCGGGATCCGGCCCATGAGCATGCCATGCTGGCGCCCACCTACGCGCCATTGACCGCGGCGGCGGTCGCCTATCAGTGCGTGTTGGCCGGCTGTGAGCCCGCGGCGCTGCCGGTAGTGCTGAGCGCTGCCCACGCCTGCGCGGAGCCGGCCTTCAACCTGCTCGGCATCCTCACCACCACCGGCACGCCTACCGCCACGCTGTGCGTGCACAATCCGCTGGCCCGACGCCTGGGTGTGAATGCTGGCGGCAACTGCCTGGGTCCGGGTCACCGGGTCAACGCGAGCATCGGTCGGGCGCTGTCGCTGGTGTTCCGCAACATCGGCGGAGCCCGGCCCGGTATCGGCGACATGGCGACGATGGGGCAGCCCGGAAAGATCGGCATCTGCTTTGGCGAGAACGACGAGGATCTGCTGCCGCCGTTGCACGTGCGGCGCGGCTTCGAGCCCGATGCCGAGGTGGTGACCGTGCTCGGCACCTCGGGGACGGTCGAGGTGCTGCCGATCGAGGGCGGGGCGACGCCGGAGAGCATCCTCGACCCGGCTGCCACGGCGATGGCAGCCTGCTATCTGACCGGTGGCGCGGCGCGCCGGCCGCAAGCCCACGAGCAGTATCTGCTCGTCCCACCGGAGCTGGCGCGGGTGCTGAGCACGCACGGTTGGTCGCTACAACGCTGCCAGGGCTGGCTGCTGGAGCGCTCCACCCAGCGACTGCAGGCGCTGACCGCGGTCATCGAGATGCCGGCCGCCTCCACTCAAGTCGCGCACGATGCGCCCGACATCCATATCATCGTGACCGGCGGCACCGGGGTTAAGATGACCTATCTACCGCCCTGGGGCGGCGGCACGCTGGCGGTGAGCACGGCGCTCGTGCAGCCCTGACCCACATCCGGCCCGATATCGATCAGCAGTTCCGGGATCGCCACCCCGGATGGCCACCCCGGATCGCCAGCTCAGCGGTGCACGACATCGACCACTGTCCACGGATGCATCCACGATGCTGCGTCTACTCGAACACCACAGCTACAACCGCGAGGCCATCAAGGCTCTGCTCGAGACGGCTCTGGCCGACACGCCGCTGCTCCGCGGTGGTCCGCGCCAGACACCGTCGGTGTTGTTGAAACCCAATTTCGTGATGCCGGCGCCGCGCTCCGACGCCTCCACCACCCATCCTGAGCTGTACATGGCGATCGCCGAGCTGTTGCTGGCGCGTGGATTCAGGGTCGGTATCGGGGAATCGCCGGCATTCGGCTCGTGCGCGCGCGCCCTCGCCGCGCACGGGGTGCTCGAGGAATGCCTGGCCCTCGGCATCAGCGTGGTGGAGTTCAGGCAGCCACGCGCCCACGCCGGCGTGGAGGACGACCGTCGCTTTCGGCGTCTGACCGTGGCCGCCGAGCTCGGCCAATGGGACACGATCGTCAATCTGCCCAAGGTCAAGACCCATCAGCAGTTCACCTTCACCGGCGCGACCAAGAATCTATATGGCTGCGTGGTCGGCAAGCGCAAGTTCATCCGTCACAATCTCTGTGGCAACGATCCTGTGCGTTTCGCCCGCATGATCATCGCCACCGCGGCCCAGACTGCCTGCAGCCTGCACATCGGCGATGGTATCGAGGCGATGCATGTGCGTGGTCCGCGTGGCGGTCAGAGCTATCCGCTGGGCAGGCTCATCGTCGCCGACGACAACCTCGAGCATGACTGGCTGCTGTGCCGTCTCATCGGCCTGGCGCCCGAGGACACACCGCTGTTCCGGGCATTGGATCAAGGCGAGCGTGATGCCTTACGCGCCACGACCGAGTCCATTACCACCGCCGAAGGCTTCCAAGCCGCGCGAGACTTCCGCCACGCGCCGCTGGTCCACATCAGCTTCAGCCCCTGGGCGATCGCCCGTTCGGGGTATCGCACCATCCGCTATCGTCTGCAGGGACACTGAATGCCAGTGACGCATCGCGTCCGCCCTTGATGCCCGGGTGTTCGGCCGGGTAGCATCGGGTAGCGGTGCTGGTACTCGGTAGGGCTACGGTAGTGGCTACACGGATGCGCGGGCCGGCGTCCGATGCGGCCAGTCGTCCCGCGTGACGCTGTTCGAGCAGTGTCTGTCGGGCGATGTCGATGGCCCGTCGAACCGGGCCCGTCCCACAGCGGAAACGCCCCACAGAACGGGCCGGTGCAACAGCCCGGGACCCGGCATGACGCCCCCTGTTCCCCAACCGCTCGCCGCGCCGGCGCGGCCGACGCCCGCTCGCGATGCAGCCGGCGTTCGGGTTCGACTCATACACGCGCAATAGCGGCAAGCGCTGGCGTTGCCTGAAGACGCCCGGAACCAGCCCGGGCCCACCAAGAGAGGAGTATCTGGAGAATGAAACACAACGAGGGTCGGCTCAGGGCCGGCTGGAGCGTCATCGCGCTCGCATGCGCCGCCGTGCTGCTCACGGCACCCGTGCAGGCCCAGGACAAGCCCGCGATCGAGGTGATCACACACGCGGGCGCCGGCGGCGGCACCGATGTCAATTCGCGGATGATGATGCTGCGCGCGCGACGCGAGCTCAAGCAGGACATGGTCGTGGTCAACAAGCGCGGCGGCGGTGGCGCGGCGGCGATGAACTACTTCGCCTCCCGGCCGGCCGACGGCAACACCATCATGACCTTCACGGTGGGTCACGCGATCACCATGGGCATGGGCAAGACCCAGCTCAAAATCGAGGACATGGCGCCACTCGCGCGTGGCACCAACGATCCGCAGATCCTGATGGTCAACTGCAAGACCAGCCCGTACAAGACGCCGGAAGACTTCGTTGCCGGCATGAAGAACGGCGACAAGCTGAAGTTCGGCGGCACCCAGACCGGCACCATCGATCACATCACGGTGTTCTTGTGGGCGAAGCGTCTCGGCCAGCCCATGCCGACCTACATCGCCTTCAAGGGCGGTGGCGAGCTCGCGACCCAGCTGGTCGCCGGCGCGGTCGACGTCGGCACCCTGAATCTCTCCGAGGCGGCGGCGCCGGTCGAGGCCGGAGACATCTGCCCGCTGGTCATCCTTGGCGAATCTCGTATGGATCCGATCCCGAATGCCAAGACAGCCAAGGAGCTCGGCATCAATCTGGTGCTGTCCACCACGCGCGGCTTCGTGACCCACGCGGGCGTCGATGAAGCCCGTCGGGCCGAGCTCGAGGCTGGCATCATGAAGTCGATGGAGCACTCGATGTATCAGGCCTATCTGACCAACTCGGGTCTGGACTCGAGCTCGCCGATGCCGTCGGGCCCCTGGGGCGAGCAGATCAAGGCGATGGTCGACGAGTTCGGTCCAGCCCTGAAGGAGATGGGGTTGGTCAAGTAGCAGGCACGACCCGGCGCGGGGCGTTCGGCCCCGCGCCGGGCACGCATTCGCCCCCCGTCGACCGCATCGACCTCGACCGACGCAACGACTTCCATCGCTTCCACCGGGGCTCCATGAAAGCCAGCAAGTACATCGTTCCCGGCATCATTGCCGCGTTCTCGCTCGTGGTGATCTGGGCATCCCTGCAACTGGACACCTCGCCGCCGATGATAGTCGGCGACGGCATGCAGCCGCGTCCCTTCCCCATCTTCCTAATGGTGCTGAACCTGCTGCTGCTGGGACTGTTGATCTGGCAGCTGCGCGGCACACCGCACGAGCCGCGGCCAATCGAGCCGTTCGTCACCTGGGGCACGATGCTGCTGCTCGGGCTGTTCTATCTGCTCACCGTCTACCTGGACCTGTTCATCGGCATCGCCGTGGTGATGTTCGCGATGTGCCTGCTCTGGGGTGAACGGCGGCTGCACGTGGCACTCGGCGTCGCCCTGCTCACACCGCTATGCGTGTTCGCGCTGTTCGACAAGGTCCTGCAGATACGCTTTCCACGCGGCATCCTGACCAACTGGTATTACGGCTAGCCGACACCAAGAACGGGAGACCTGGCAATGCTCGATGCGCTCGGGGCAATGGGATCGGTGATTTTCGACCCCTACCTGCTGCTGCTCATCTTCCTCACCACCATCATCGGCGTGGTCATCGGCGTGCTGCCTGGCCTGGGCGCGACCACTGGCGCGGCGCTGCTGCTGCCGTTCACGCTGACCATGGACCCCGTGCATGCGATCACCGTGCTCGCGACCATCTACGTGTCCGCGACCTTCGCCGGCTCCATCACCGCGATCCTCATCAACACGCCCGGCACCTCGGCCGCGGCCGCCACCACCTTCGACGGCTTTCCGCTCGCCCAACGTGGCGAGGCCGGCAGGGCGCTGGGCGTGGCGGTCGTCTCCAGCACCGTCGGCGGCGTGTTCTCGGT
>JAGRHX010000283.1 GCA_020444775.1 Gammaproteobacteria bacterium | reverse complement strand
GGGTCGCTCCCGGGCTGCCCGCCTTAGGGATACGCACCTCGCGCACTGGCGCTGGCCGGTAGCTCATGAGTTTCATCCGGCCGACCAAATCAGTCATGATTGCCTTCAAGCTCAGCGCCATACTCGGCCTTCGTTACCCCATCCGCTCCCACCGCCTTCCGTACATCCAGCGCATGAAAGCAGACCGCCAACGATTGTTCATTGAACAGGTGCATCACCGTGTCGAAACGCTTCGATGCATCACTCGCGGACAACCACGCTATCCGTTCGAGTATCGTGTCCGCCGGATATCGAGCCTCAGTTGGACTCGCGGCGTCTCCCTCGACCGGGCAGCCTTGCCCAGGGTCCTTCCCTCCCCGCGCATTACCGCGCTTCACAGGTACTACGCCCCATCTGGCTTCCTAGGTGCCGCCTCGACTCCCTCCCCCACCGGGCTTGTCGGCCGATACTGCCGCTCCTCGCAGAACGCTGAGGACCTCCCACGTTCACCGATTGACTGTATGTGCATGCCGTGCTCTTCGCCCCCGGGGAGGCCGCACGCGCCTGCCCTTTCGCGCCGCGTGCGATGGTGTCTTCTGCTTCTGCAATCGCATCGACCCTTCCAGAATAAGGAATAAACGGGAATCAATCACTTAAGCCTTACGGCTTACGGCCTACCCACTCTCTGTCTACGCTTGATCGGCACCGTTGCCGACGCCAGCCCAAGACTCGATACTGAATATGGTGGGTCACCACTATCCAGGCGGGACTTCCACCCGCAAGTTCAATCGGTGCCTCGTGGCGCACCGCGGAGGTTCCTTAGCTGCAACAGCCAGCGCCGAGACGACCGAGCCAGCCTGTCAGCCGAGCGTGCGACATCCTGAGCGATATCACACCTATCGAAACGCCAGCAAGATTCGCGGCCAGGTCTGCGAACGACGGTTCGCGACTCGCCGTCAAACCCTGCAGCACCTCCATCAGCATGGAGTAGCTGAATATGCCGATGAGAATGCCAAACGCCGCTCGCTTGGACACCAGTAGCGGAGCGGAGATGGCAGCGAAAACGAGGTATGCGATAAAATGGTAGATCTTGTCCTGATACGCGAACCATACCTCGACCGAGCCGGGTTCTCGTAAGGACAGCCATGCGATGAGCACCGCGTACGGCACCAGCAAGCTCGCGGCCAGGTGCTTCGGCATCAGCAGCGTTCTCCATCAGCGCATCCGGACGCTTCTGGCCAAGCTGATCGGCTAAAAGCTCCGTCGTGGACAGGAACGGACGAAACGCGGCCCAGCAGGCCGTCCATCGTCGAGTCGCCGGTAGATTGCAACCGACACCACCGAGCAATTCTCACGGGGACGGCTCATGCCAATTGAGATAGCTTCGTGGCCGCCGGGGCCCGGCGGCTCGCTGTTCGACTCGCTCCGGCACCTTCGTTCCCTTTCGAATCTCATTCAAGACGACCATCATCAGAGCGATGAACCAATATCGGATCTCAAGCTTCAGATAGTTCACCGTCAGGTCCGAGATCGCGAGGGTGACCGCAATGGCGCCGAGCATCGGGACCATGACGGCATACAAGCCGCGGGTGTTTCGCAATGTCCGGTGCGCCCGTAGAACCGCCACCAGGAACCATCCTGTCAAACATACGTAGAGAAAGGCACCGATGGCCCCGTGGTCGACCAGAAAGCTCAAGAAGGTGTTGTGCGAAGCGCGCCTTCTATTTTCGCCCCATCCAGTCAACAGGTCGTCACCCATGTATTGTGGGCTCAGCAGCATGGTGCCCTTGTGACCGGTACCTTTTGGATGCTGCCGCGCCATCTTGAGCTGGATGCCCATGATCTGCAGACGACTCGACCCGGTATCGACACCTTCGACCTCCTCTCCTGCATAGAGGATGGAAGAGATCCTGTCCCAGTACTGCTCGTTGGTCAGCATCAGGAACAATACCAACGCCAGAACTGATAACGGATAGACCCAACGCCGCAAGTACCGGGGAGACAACATCACGTAGGTCAACCCTCCGCAGACAAAGGCAAGAAACGCACCGCGACTGACGGTCGTGATCATTCCATTGACGATGAAGGGTATCAGGGCAACGATCAGAAACCGCTGGGGCCAGTTGGCCACCAGCATCAGACTGGCCGCGACGAAGGTGCCGCAGGCGAGCATCAGGCCAGCACCGTTGGAGTCGACGTCGGCGCCAAAATTTTCGAAGCGCCCGCCCTCATAGCTGCTGTAGGCCAGCCATCCCCAGTACCAGGCACCCGCGATATAGGCGAACAAGAACAGCTTGACGGAAGTTTCGTCTCTCAGGATCGTATACGTGAGATACATGAGCACCACGTATTTCACGAGCAGGATGAGCAGGTTGAGCTGCAATGGCTGACTGAGCGCAAACGGATACTGAGCGACGATCAGCGCAACGAAGACCATCAGGAACCAGGCCGCGCCGTGCTTGAAGAAGCCGGTCCGGAGATCGAAGCGCTGGGAATGTAGCAGCACGCCGACCAGGACCATGATCGCGGCGATGAAGGACCAGCGCAGCGACGGGAGGCCAGCGCTCCACCAACGGGCTTCAGGGGTCAGGAACAGCACCAGCACGTAGGTAACCAGACCGAAGATCGGGTTGCGCACGAACGACAACACGATGCCGGCGAAGAAGGAGCACAGATACAGTAGCGAGGTGAGTGCCAATTCGGGATCCCTGGATGCATGGGTCGTGCATGGGTCGTGCACGGCTCGAGCGCGCGCCGATGCCCCGCTGACTTGCGATACCTCGGATGGGGCGGTTCGCATCTGGCGCACTGCGAGAGCGCAGCCGCTGATCGTAGCTCGGGTCAGCGCGCCCGCGTCGTTACGAAGCTGTGACGCCGCCCACAATCAATGACGTTCGTTCGATGGCGATGGCCGTTTCAGCCATCAGCGGACCGACATCTCGAGCCCGGCCCGCGCCCGGCACTGACATCCAGTGCGGACATCGAGCGGATCAAGCGCCGGCCTCGCGGCTGTAGACGTCCTTCTCCGCCAACAGACCGTCCTTGAAGCTGTAACGCTCGACACCGACGCGCCTGAAGGGCCGACCCGTAACCTCGTCCACCCCGGTTACTGCGTAGGTCATGAAGGTCGCGAGCGGTGCATGATGGAAGACCACGTCCTCGAAGCGTACCTTGGACTGGGTCCGGTTGCGCTCGGCGAAGAAGGCCTCGATCCGTGCCCGGCTGTCGAGCACCCGCAGCGTGTCACCGGTCTGGATGGTCCAGACGAAGTCGGGGTGGACGACCTCGTAGAAGGCGTCCATGTCCTGTTTGAAGAAGGCCCGTCCGAAGCGTTTGAAAATCTCGTCGCGCTGCGCGGGGTCGGGTATGCCGCTGGTCACCTGGCTGGCGGGCTCACTCATCATCGTCCTCCTGGGCTGTGCTCGATAACGGCTGACGCCCGATGGCTGACGCGCCACATCGGGGCGTCGCCTCGGTCGGCCATCATAATCGCGATGCGGGCCTGACATGCGCTGCCGCTGCGGGGACCATCGTATCAGGGCCCCCCGCCCACCGTAATCGACGTCCGGTTGGATGACGGGTCTACAGGCACCTCACCGGGGACACCGATGTGCAGCACGCGGGCGCCGGGTCTGCAGATCGGATTCGAGGCATGGCCGATGACCACCCCCGCATGCGGCGCGTCGTAGGTCGCGACCGGGGCGCCGAAGATGTCGGTCACGCGAGCGATGGGCTGACCGGCCTGGACCGGATCGGCGGCACCGACCAGCAGCTCGAGCAGCCCGCCATGGCGGGCGAACAGCCAGTAGCCGCGCACGCACAGCGCCGGCGGGTCGGCCCGCCCCGGATCGGGATCCGCATCGACCAGCCCCAGGTCGACCAGATTGCGCCAGACACCGTCGATGGCGCGCTCGATGAGCTCGGGCTGCATGCACATCGGATTGCCGATCTCGACGGTTATCGCCGCGACCCGGGCGTTGCGCGCGGCCCCCCTGAAGGTGCCACCGCCACCGTCGCTGTGCACCACGATTTGCGGCGCCTGCAACAGCGCCATGCGACGGGTCACGGCGTCGCTCATGTCGGCGCGCACGTATAGCGAATTGATCCGCCCCAGACTCGCGGTATGCAGGTCCACCAGATAGTCCAGGGGCTCGATCAAACGGGTCCACAGGGCATGGCCGAACTGCTCCGCGACGTGCCCGTCGGCGCGCCCGGGCATGGAGCGGTTCAGATCGAAGCCCTCCTCCATGGTCCGCCTGTAGGCCATGAAGGCCTCGACCGCCACCACCGGCACGCCAACCAGCGTGCCCCGACGCATGCGCCGGGCGGCGCGACGGAACAGCTCGTGGATGACGGGGATGCCATTGACCTCGTTGCCGTGCACGGCAGCGGTCACGGCGAAAATGGGGCCCGGACGTGGTGCGCGCAGCACCATCAACGGCACCTTGATGTCCAGTCCGAGGGCGTCGTGGCAGACCGCCAGCCAGGCTCGATGTGTCCGGCCGGCCTCGAAATCCGAGACCCGCAGACGCTCGACCACCGCCAACCCGGCTCCGCCACTCGATTCGTCGCTGACCCTACCCGTCATCCCGTCGTTCCCCCTACTCGGCAACCATTCGGCCCCGCTCGGCGCCGGCCCAGCCCCGCACACGCAGCCGCTCGGCCGGACAGACGCACGGCCTGAATCCACCGGCGGCGTTGACTCGCCCTCGAAGATACAGGACCTTAGGTGACGGGTGTCATAGGCAGGCGGCGGGGCTGGCGGTGTCGCAGGCGGTTTCGCGGGCCGCCCGCGCGAGCGCGTCGCTGGTGATGGCAACCGGCCGTACAGGTCCGACACCGACACACGCCACCGCCGGGTCCACGACTGGCCAGGGTCTTGCATCGATACCCTGTACCCGACACCCGGCGACAACCCGCGCCACGCACCGGTGCGGCCGCAACCAAGAACATCGATCCACGGGAGACAAAGAGAATGAGGCTAATCAAGACATTGGCCGCGCTATCGATGGCGGTGCTGATCGCCGCATCGAACGCGGCGCAGGCCCGGGAACTGGTCGTCGGACTGGCTTCCGAGCCGACCTCCATCGACCCGCACTTCCACAACCTCGGCCCCAACAACTCCTTGCTGAGTCACATCTTCGATAGGCTGGTGCACCAGGACGAGAAGCAGAACCTGGTCCCCGGACTCGCCGAGTCCTGGAAGGCGGTCGACGACACGACCTGGGAGTTCAAGCTGCGCAAGGGCGTGAAATTCCACGACGGCACCCCGTTCACCGCCGACGACGTGGTGTTCACCTTCGAGCGGGCGCCGAACGTCGAGGGTAGCCCGTCGAGCTTCGCCACCTATACCAAGGGCAAGACCGTGGTGAAGATCGACGACCATACCGTGCAGATCAAGACCCCCGAGCCGTATCCGCTGATGCCGCAGGACGTCTCGACGGTGATGGTCATCTCCAAGAAGCACGGCGAGGGCGCGAACACCGAGCAATACAACAACGGCTCCGCGGCCATCGGCACCGGTCAGTACAAGTTCTCCGAGTACGTGCCCGGCGATCGGATCGTCTTCACCGCCAACCCCGATTACTGGGGCGAGAAAGCGTCCTTCGAGAAGGTCACCTTCAAGCCCATCAAGTCCGGCCCGTCACGGGTCGCGGCCCTGCTGGCGGGGGATGTGGACCTCATCGAGCAGGTTCCCACCATCGACATCGAGCGGATGAAGGGCGATGCGAACCTGTGCCTGAGCCAGGGCATCTCGAACCGCGTCATCTATCTGCACCTGGATCACTTCCGCGACGACTCACCGTTCATCAAGGGCAACGACGGCAATCCGATCAAGAACCCGCTCAAGGATCGACGCGTGCGCACCGCCATTTCCAAGGCCATCCATCGCGACGCGATCGTCGAGCGGGTCATGGAAGGGGTCGCCATCAAGGCCGGTCAGCTGCTGCCGGACTTCTTCTTCGGCACCAGCGACAAGCTCAAGCCGGTCGAGTACGACCCCAAGGGCGCCAAGGCGCTGCTCGCCGAGGCGGGCCTCGCGGACGGCTTCCAGCTGACCCTGCACGGGCCGAACGACCGCTATATCAACGACGCCAAGATCGCCGAGG
>JAGRHX010000282.1 GCA_020444775.1 Gammaproteobacteria bacterium | reverse complement strand
GGCCTGACCGGGATCGTCTGGCTGCATCGAAAGATCCAGGATGCCTTCTTCCTGGTCGTGGGCTCACGCACCTGCGCGCATCTGCTGCAATCAGCCGCCGGCGTGATGATCTTCGCCGAGCCACGATTCGCCACGGCGATTCTGGAGGAACGCGATCTAGCGGGGCTGGCCGACTGCAACGACGAGCTGGACCGGATGGTGGAACGCGTGCTGTCGCGGCGCCCTCAAATCCGGACGTTGTTTCTGGTCGGGTCCTGTCCGTCTGAAGTCATCAAGCTTGATCTCGGCAATGCCGCGCAGCGCTTGTCGCAACGCTATGCCGGTCGGGCACGCATTCTCAGCTACTCCGGCAGTGGAATCGAGACCACCTTCACTCAGGGTGAGGACAACTGTCTGAAGGCGATGGTCGAGGCCCTGCCCCAGGCGACCGCGGAGCGCCAGCAGCTCCTGGTGGTCGGCACGCTGCCCGACCTGGTGGAGACGCAGTTCGCCCGGATCTTTCGCGCTCTAGGTATCGAGTCGTTTCGCTTCTTGCCAGCGGGCTTCGGGTCGGACTCCGATAGCGCAGACCCCGCCGTCGGCCCGGGCACGATCTGCATCGCAGCGCAGCCCTTCCTTGGCGAGACGGTCCGTGCGCTGCAGGCGCGCGGCGCCCACTACCTGCCGAGCACCTACCCATTCGGTGCGCAAGGCACCCTGGAGTGGCTGCGAGTGATCGCAAGCGCCTTCGACGTTCCGGGCTCTCGCCTGGAACAGGTCATTGCCGCGCCGCTCGAACGCGCACGGCGCGAGCTCGACCAGCTACGCACGCGTCTTGAAGGCTTACGTGTGAGCTTCCTGCCCGACTCGCAGCTCGAGATTCCGCTGGCTCGATTCCTCAGCGAGGAGCTCGGCATGGTGCCGGTGGAGGTCGGCGTGCCGTACCTGGACCGGACACTGGTAGGACCCGACCTCGACCGCCTGCCTGCACGGACCCGTCTCAGCGAAGGCCAGGATGTCGAGCGTCAGCTGGACAGGGTTCGCGCCGACGCGCCGGACTTGACCGTCTGCGGCCTGGGGCTGGCGAATCCTCTCGAGGCGGAGGGGTTGCGTACGAAGTGGTCCGTGGAGCTCGTGTTCTCGCCGGTGCATGGCTTCGAGCAAGCCGCGGATCTCGCCGGACTGTTTCTGCGCCCGCTCGAGCGCGCCCGACGTCTGGAGCTTTGAGTCATGCAGCTCTCACTGTGGACCTACGAAGGGCCGCCACACGTCGGTGCCATGCGTGTCGCTGCTTCGATGCGTGGAGTGCACTACGTGCTGCATGCGCCGCAAGGGGACACCTACGCGGATCTGCTATTCACGATGATCTCGCGAGACGACCAGCGGCCTCCGGTGACCTATACGACCTTCCAGGCGCGGGACCTCGGCGGTGACACCGCCGCGCTGGTCAAGCGTACCGTGCGCGAGGCCTACGAACGCTTCGCCCCCGAGCTGCTCCTGGTCGGGGAATCCTGCACGGCGGAGCTGATCCAGGATCAGCCGGCCACGCTCGCCCAGGCCCTATCGTTACCGGTGCCGGTGGTGGCACTCGAGCTGCCTGCGTACTCGCGCAAGGAAAACTGGGGAGCGAGTGAGACGCTGTACGGTATCGTGCGCACGGTCCTCGGTGGTCGCAGTCGGCAGAGCCAGCGTGCCGAGCATGTGGGTGATGGCCGCAGGCGCCCGCTCGCGAACATTCTCGGCCCCACCGCGCTGGGGTTTCGTTGTCGCGACGATGTGGCCGAGGTCCGTGCACTGCTCGAGCGGCTCGACATCGACTTGAATGTGGTCGCGCCGCTCGGCGCGAGCCCGGCCGACATTGCGCGGCTGCCGGCGGCGGACTTCAACCTCTGTCTGTACCCGGAAGTGGCGCACACCACCTGTGCCTGGCTGCAGCGGCAGCTCGGCCAGCCCTACGTGCGCAGCGTGCCGATCGGTGTCGGTGCGATACGGGAGTTCCTGGCCGAGGTTGCGCAGGTGGCCGGCGTCGACCTTTCGAAGGACATGCTCGAGTCCTTCGAGTCGAGCTGCCGTCTGCCGTGGTACTCGCGATCGATAGATTCCACCTACCTGACCGGCAAGCGTGTCTTCGTGTTCGGTGACGCGACCCATGCGATCTGTGCCGCACGCGTGGTCCGTGACGAGCTGGGCTTCGAGCTGGTCGGTCTGGGCAGCTATAGCCGCGAGCAGGCAAGAGCGGTACGGGAGGCGGCCAAGACCTATGGTCTGGAGGCCCTCATCACTGACGACTATCTGGAGGTGGAGGCGCAGATCGCCGCGTTGCAGCCGGAGCTGGTGCTCGGCACGCAGATGGAACGGCATGTGGCCAAACGCATGGGCATTCCCTGCGCGGTCATCTCGGCGCCCGTGCACGTCCAGGATTTCCCGGCGCGGTACTCCCCGCAGATGGGCTACGAGGGGGCGAACGTGTTGTTCGATACCTGGGTGCACCCTTTGATGATGGGGCTCGAGGAGCACCTGCTCGGGATGTTCCGGGATGATTTCGAGTTCGCCGTCGGCCAGCCGCCATCTCACCTGGGCCCTGGCCGATCGCCGGGC
>JAGRHX010000281.1 GCA_020444775.1 Gammaproteobacteria bacterium | reverse complement strand
TGAAGGTGTCGACCAGCAACACCACCTCGGGTGCGTCCGCGGCCAGCGCGGCGCTGGCCCGTTCGGCCTCACGGTCCTCGAACGCGTCGCGACGCCAGCGTGGCAAGGTGCGGTGGCGGCTGATCCCGGCGAGCCGCTCGATGAGTCCCGCCAGCGGCTTGAGCTCGCCGGCAAGGTTGCTCAGCGGTGCGAGGCGCGCCGCGTGCGGCGCGTAGCGGGGCAGCCAGGCGATCAATCGATCCTTGAGCGACAGGCCATGCTCCAGGACCTGCTGGCGCTGTACCTCGATCTTCATCCGCGCCATGTCCACCCCGGTCGGGCACTCGCGTCTACAGCCCTTGCAGGACACGCACAGGGCCATGCTCTCGCGCATCTGCGCTGATGTCAGCGCGCCGCTGCCGAGCTGTCCGGTGATCGCCAGGCGCAGCGCGTTGGCTCGACCGCGGGTCACGTGCAGTTCGTCACCGGTGACCCTGAACGAAGGACACATCACCCCGCTCAGCCGCTTGCGGCAGGTGCCGTTGTTGTTGCACATCTCCACCGCGGCGGAGAAGCCGCCCCAGTCTGACCAGTCGAGCGCGGTCTGCAGCGGCTGCGCGGCGTAGCCCGGCTTGTAGCGAAACAGCTCGCGGTCGTCCATGCGCTCCGGTCGCACGATCTTGCCGGGGTTGAACAGGGTCTGCGGGTCGAAGCTGTCCTTGACGGTCTCGAAAGCCTTGACGATACGGCTGCCGAACATGGCCTCGTGGAATTCCGAGCGCACCAGCCCATCGCCGTGCTCGCCGGAGTGTGAGCCCTTGTACTCGCGCACCATCTCGAAGCACTCTTCGGCGATCTGACGCATCTTGCGCGCACCGTCCTCGGTCTTCAGGTTGAGGATCGGGCGCACGTGCAAGGTGCCGACCGAGGCGTGCGCGTACCAGGTGCCGCTGGTGCCGTGGCGGGCGAAGATCTCGTCCAGACGGCGCGTGTACTCGGCAAGATCCGGCAGCGCCACCGCGCAGTCCTCGACAAAGGACACCGGTTTCCCCTCGCCCTTCATCGACATCATGATGTTCAGACCGGCCTTGCGCACGTCCCACACGGCGCGCTGGAAGCCGTTGTCGGTGGCCTCCACCAGGCCCTCGGCGAAGCCCAGATCGCCCATCAGCTCGCGCAGTCGGCCGAGCCGCCGCAGCAGGTCGTCCCGGTCCTCACCGGCGAACTCGACCAGCAGCAGCGCCTCGGGCGTACCCTGCACGAAACGCTCCACGGTTGGCCGGAACATCTCGATGTCGCGCGACAGCTCGATCAGGGTGCGGTCCACCAGCTCTACCGCGCTCGGTCCCAGCTCGACGATGTGTTGGGTCGCATCCATCGCCGCGTAGAAGGTCGGGAAGTGGCAGATCCCCAGCAGCTTGTGGGTGGGCTGCGCGCTGAGCTGCAGCTCGACCTCGGTGAAGAAGGCCAGCGTGCCCTCGGAGCCGACCAGCAGGCTCGCCATGTTGTGCTGGTCGCTGGACAGCATGTCGATGTTGTAGCCGCCGACCCGACGCAGCAGCTTGGGGAAGCGGCGTGCGATCTCCTCGGCCTCGCGGCCGTGCAGTGCACGCATCTGCTGCACCAGCTCGACGTAGCGGGCGGGATGCTCGGTGTTCGCCAGGTTGCCGTTCACCGGCCCGAAACGGGCCCGGGTGCCGTCGGCGAGCAGCGCGTCGATGGCGTGCACGTTGTGCACCATGTTGCCATAACGTATCGAGCGCGAACCACAGGAGTTGTTGCCGGTCATGCCACCGATGGTGGCGCGGTTGGACGGCGAGACGTCGACCGGAAAGAACAGCCCGGTGCCCCGTAGCTGCTGATTCAGCTCGTCGAGGACGATGCCCGGCTGAACGCGCACGCGGCGATTGTCCTCGTCCAGCTCGACGATGCGATTGAGATGCTTGCTGACGTCGATGACCAGCGCCCGGCCGACGGTCTGTCCGCACTGCGAGGTGCCGGCGCCACGCGGCAGCACCGGTACCCCGACCTCGCGGGCGATGCCGATGGCGGCTTCGATGTCCTCCACGCGACGTGGCACCAGCACGCCGATCGGCTCGATCTGGTAGATCGAGGCGTCGGTGCTGTAGCGACCGCGACTGAACGTGTCGAACAGCACCTGACCTTCGGTCTCACGTCGCAGACGCGCGGCCAGCGCGGCGTGCTCGGGTTGCAGGGCGGTATGGGTCATGCCGGTCGTTCTCCCCTGGCTCTAGCTGGGCGCAGTCCTCGCTGCGCTCGGGCGCGAAGGTCCGCGAATACGCCGGCTCAGGCCACGGCGCGTCCATCCGCCGCCACCGCGGCGCGGTCGTCGGCCTGTGGTCCGGTCAGCGACTGCATGGCGATCTGCACGCCGCCGCCGTGATGCGGCACCCCGGCCAGCGTCAACCCCATCTCCACACCGGCCAGCGTGCCCATCAGGCTCAGCTCGTTGAGATGGCCCAGATGGCCGATGCGGAAGACCTTGCCGGCGACCTTGGACAGACCCGCGCCCAGTGACATGTCGAAGCGTTCCAGGACGATCTGGCGGAACCGGTCCGCATCGTGGCCCTCGGGCATCCGCGCCGCGGTCAGCACCGGGCTGTGAGCGTCCGGATCCGTGCACATCAGCGGCAGACCCCAGGTCTGCACCGCCAGCCGGGCCGCGGCGGCGAAGCGTTCGTGCCGGGCGAACACCTGCGAGAGGCCCTCCTCGTACAGCATGTCCAGGGCGGTCTCCAGACCGTAGAGCAGATTGGTCGCCGGGGTATAGGGAAAGAAACCGTCCTGATTGGGACCGAGCATCGCCGACCAGTTCCAGTAGGCGTTGGGCAGCGTCGCCTTACGGTGCGCGGCCAGCGCCTTGTCACTGACCGCGTTGAAGGCCAGCCCGGGTGGCAGCATCAAGCCTTTTTGCGAGCCGCCGATGCTGACGTCCACGCCCCATTCGTCGTGTCGGTAGTCGATGGAGCCCAGCGAGGAGATGGTGTCGACCATCAACAAGGCGGGGTGGTCGGTCGCGTCCAGCGCGGCGCGCACCGCGTCGATGCGCGAGGTGACCGCGGTGGAGGTCTCGTTGTGGACCACGCAGACCGCCTTGATCTGGTGGTCGCGATCCGCGGTCAGTCGCGCGGCTACCCGGTCCGGGTCCACCGCCCGGCCCCATTCGCCCTCGATCACCTCGGCTCGCAGGCCGAGCCGACCGGCCGCCTCGCGCCACAGCGCGGCGAAGTGTCCGGTCTCGTACATCAACACCCGGTCACCGGGGTTGAGGGTGTTGACCATCGCCGCTTCCCAGCCACCGGTGCCCGATGAGGGGTAGATGAGCACCGGCCGGGTGGTCTTGAACACACCGCGGATCTTCTCCAGCACGCGCCTGCCGAGCGCCGCGAACTCCGGCCCGCGATGGTCGATGGTCGGGCTGTCGATGGCCCGCAGGACCCGATCCGGCACGTTGCTGGGGCCAGGGATCTGTAGGAAGTGACGGCCGGAACGGGCATTCATGCAATGGATACTCCAGGGTATTGAGGGGACGATTCCATGGGCACGTCCCTGTGTCGGGCATGCCGAGGTCGGCAGGACATCGGCTACGGTCCAGGTGTCCTGGACCACGACGCGGCAGGGAGAAGGTTGGTAACACGACAATCGGCCGATAGTTTAACCGGAGCGCGACGTCCTGACGGGCGCATGATTCGCCGACTCCAGCCGGGTGTGGTCGGTGTTGCGCGACTAGTTCACCCCCACCGCGTCGCCGAAGGCCTCGCCGATCTCGGCATTGATCACCAGATCCGCGATCGAGTCCTGCTCGGTGGGGTCGCGATTGACGATCACATAACCAGCGCCGCGCTCCTTGGCCATGATCGGAAAGCCGGCCGCGGGGTACACCACCAGCGACGAGCCGATGGAGATGAACAGATCGCACTCGTTGGTGACGAACTCGGCGCGGTGCATGGCCTCCACCGGCATCGACTGGCCGAAGGATATGGTGGCGGTCTTGACGATGCCGTTGCAGTCGTCACAGTGCGGCAGGCTCTCATCGAGCAGGAAGGCCGCCTTGATCGGCTCCAGCTCGAAGCGTTTGTGGCAGCTCAGACAGGTCGCGTAGGTGGCGTTACCGTGCAGCTCGATGATCTGCTCCGGGGGAATGCCCGAACGCTCGTGCAGGCCGTCGATATTCTGGGTGATCACCGCGATCGCCTTGCCGCTCTCGATGAGCTTGGCCACCGCCCGGTGACCACGGTTCGGCTCGGCGCTGAGCATGTCCCGGTCGGTCTCGAACTTGCGCCGCCAGGCCTCGCGTCGGGCCTGCTCCGAGCGCATGAACTCGTCGAAGTAGATCGGCGTGGTCTTGGACCAGACACCGCCGGGGCTGCGAAAGTCGGGTATGCCCGACTCGGTGCTGATGCCGGCGCCGGTGAAGATCACCACCCGTTCCGCGTCGGACAGCATCCGCTTGAGTTCATCGACCTTGTATTGCATGGTGTTCCAACTCCTTGCCGACATCGTGTCCGCCGGCAGCCAACCAAGCCGGTGTACGGAGAGGGCGGACCGAACCGTGGCCGCGGCCGTCAGGCGTTGATGAAGCGATTGCGATAGGCCACACGAGCTACAGCGAACCACTGTGGTTCGCTCGGCCACGGTCGCAGCCGGTCCAGGGCGTCACCCGGATAGGCCAGCTCGAAGAATTCCCGGTAATCGGCGCTGGCGTGCTGGGCGGCGCCGGCCACGGCGGAATTGTAGCCGTGATAGTCGATCGCCTGCCCGGCGGCCTCGGGGGTGAGGCAGAAATCCATCAGCGCGTAGAGCGCGTCCAGGTTGCGCGCGTTGCGCGCCAGCGAGAAGCCATCCACCCAGCTCAGCGCGCCCTCGACTGGCGCCTGCCAGGCGACCGGCAGACCGTCCCGGGCCAGGCGTCGCATGGGCGTGTCCCAGACCTGGGCAACGGCCACGTCGCCGCTGCGCAGGGCCGCGCTCTGCTCGGCGCCGCTGGTCCAAAAGCGCTTGAACTGCTGCTTGCGCTGGATGCACCACCAGGTGACCCGGTCCCAGACCGCTTTCATCTTCTCCTCGGACTCGTATGAGCTCCACACCGCGCCGGGCTCGAGCTCGCCGGTGTGCTCCAGGTACAAGGCGGCACCGAACAGCACCGAGCGGGGGCGGGCCACGACCCGGCCCTGCCAGGCCTCGTTCCAGATCTGACCGTAGCTGACGATGCCTTCCAGCGAGCGGTCGCCGGCGCTGGTATCCGGTGCCACGCCGCTGGAGCCGACGCTGGATGCGCTGAACGGGTCGCTGTCCAGGTCCTTGGTGCTGCCCGGCTCTATGTCGACGGTATCGGTGCGCCAGGCAAGACCCTCGCTGCCCCACAGCGACGGCAGCCAGTGCGGGCCCTGGTCGTCCCGGCTCCAGTCGCGCTCGGCTGGTGTCAGCAACGCGGGGTGCACGTTGTCCAGACGCTCCAGACGCGAGAAGTCCCAGGGTCCTAGCAGCCCGGCGTCCATCCACTGATGGGCGCGGCTCGCTGACGGCGTGCACAGATCATAGTCGGCGGTGCCCGCTGGGCCACCTGAGCGCATCTGGTCGAGCATCCGCCGATTGGTGTCGACCCGGCTGACCCGCACCTCGACCCCGCTGCGCTCGGCGAACGCGCGGAACAGCGGGTCCGGTAGCGAGTCGTTGTTGATCAGCACGTGGATGGACCCGGACGAGGCCAAGGCGTCGGCGCTCACCACCCACGGACCGATGCTCGCGCAGGCATACAGACCGGCGCGCAGCACGCCACGGCGTGTGATATGGCTGCTCATGCGCGCCCGTCCCGGCTCGCGCTCGGCAAGACCGTCGCGCGACTGGCGCGCAGCCACACGCGAGGCCTGCACGCCCCACACGGCATCATGGTCGGCTCTGTCCCTGCGCGGCCAGCGCGCGTTCCCGGATCGCGCTCAAGGTTGCGCGGGTGGTCAGCACCTCGGGATCGATACGCAGCTCCAGCAGCGCGAGCCGGCCCGCGCCCAGCGCCCGCTCCAGGGCCGGGGCGAACTCCTCGGTCTTGCACACCAGCTCCGCGTGCGCGCCGAAGCTTCGCGCCCAGTCGCTGAACTCGGGATTGGTCAGACCGGTGGCGTGCACGCGAGTCGGGTAGTCCCGCTCCTGGTGCATGCGGATGGTGCCGTACATGTTGTTGTTGATGACGATGATCACCGGGTCGATGCCGTGATGGATCGCGGTCGCGATCTCCTGGCCGGACATCAGCACGCCGCCGTCGCCACAAAAGCCCAGCACCGGGGTGCTCGGGTGGGCAAGCCGGGCGGCAACCGCCGACGGCACGCCGTAGCCCATCGCGCCGCTTCCCGGAGCGAGCAGGCTCGGGTAGCGGCGAAACGGATAGTGGCGTTGCACCCAGCCGGAGAAGTTACCGGCGTCGGTGGTGACGATCGTCTGGGGCGGCATACGCTCGCGCAGATGCGCCATGACCGCTGCCAGATCCAGCTCCCCGGGCATCGGGTCGCCCTTCTCGGTGTAAGCGAGGTGCTCGGCCCGAGCCTGCGCGCACCAGTCGCCCCACGGCACCGTGTCAGGCGTGCGCAGTCCTCGCGTGGCCCGCGCGAAGGCGCCGGCGTCGGCGCAGACCGGCAGATCGCACTGATAGACCCGACCGAGCTCGGTGGGATCGGGAAACACGTGGATCAGGCGTTGCTCCGGGCAGGGGGCGCGCAAAAGGCTGTAGCCCGCGGTCGCCTTCTCACCGAGCCGGGTGCCGACCGCGATTACCAGATCGGCCCGCTTGATACGCTCGCCGAGCAGCGGGTTGAGGGCGATGCCGGCATCGCCCACATAGCAGGGGCTGTCGTTGTCGATGCGGTCCATGCAGCGGAAATCGGCGGTCACCGGCAGCTTGAAGCGCTCCGCGAAGTCGGCTATGGCGGCGCAGGCCTCGGCGTCCCAGCCCGGTCCGCCGACCATCATGATCGGTCGCTGCGCCTTGAGCAGCAGGCTTTCGATCTGTTGCAGGCTCTCGGCGTCGATTCCCGGCGTCACGCGCTTGTACGGTCGCGTGTCTGCCACCTCGGCGTGCTCGAGCAGCATGTCCTCGGGCAGTGCCAACGCCACCGGCCCCGGCCGTCCGGAGGTGGCGCGGTGGAAGGCCTGGCTGACCAGCTCTGGCAGTCGGCTCGGGTCCTCGACCTGCGCGACCCACTTGGTCAGTGGCCGGTAGAAGTCGTGATAATCGATCTCCTGGAACGACTCGCGGTACTCCTCGTCGCGTGGGATCTGGCCGACCAGCACGACCAGCGGAATCGAGTCCTGGTGGGCGATGTGCAGACCGATGGAGGCGTTGCAGGCGCCGGGTGCCCGGGTCACCATCAGCACACCCGGTTTACCGGTGGCGCGCGCGTAGGCATCGGCCATGCAGGCGGCGCCGCCTTCCTGACGGCAGGT
>JAGRHX010000280.1 GCA_020444775.1 Gammaproteobacteria bacterium | reverse complement strand
CGCCGGCACCTGCTGCGACTGTGGCTGGTGGCCGGCAACGCCTGGGCGTTACCCGATCCGTACTTCGAGCGCTACACCACCCGGGCCCGCTGCGGGCGCCCGGCCGGCATCATGCTTGACGGCACCCGGCCCAGCGCGCCTCTGGACGTCACTTGAGCCATCCGCGACCGTCCGCGCACAGTGCTTGCGTCGCCAGCCGGGCGGCGTGAGTGGTCTGGCCCCTATCGCTTTCCGGCGCCTCGGTCAGGCGCTGTTCGGCAATGCCTGGCTGTTGTTGACCCTGGCCGCCATCAGCTGGGGCGCCAACGCCGTGGCCGGTCGCTACGCCGCAGAGCAGATGGGCCCGGTGATGCTGACCTATCTACGCTGGCAGTTCGCGGTGCTGGTCGTGGGCGCGCTGGCGTGGCCGCATCTGCGAGCCGATCGTGCCCGGCTGAGTGCCAGCTGGCCGCAGGTGCTGGGGCTAGGCGCGCTCGGCTTTGCCGGTTTCAACCTGGCCTTGTACTGGGCCTTGCACTACACCAGCGCCATCAACAGCGCGATTGAGCAGTCCGGGACCCCGGTCATGATCATGCTGCTCAATTATCTGTTGTTCAGACAGCGCGTCGGCCAGGTGCAGCTTCTAGGTGTCATGGTGACCGTCGCCGGTGTGCTCATCACCGCCTCGCGCGGTTCCCCCGCGGCGCTGATGCAGGCCGACCTGAATCGCGGCGATGCCATCATGCTCATCGCTGTGTTCTGTTACGCAAGCTATGCGGTAGCGCTGCGCAAACGACCACAGATGCACTGGATGAGCCTGTTGTTCGGCATGTCGGTCGGGGCCTGGCTGGCGACGCTGCCTGCGCTGGCGCTCGCCTGTCTGGGCGGCTGCGCGCTGCCCCGCGCGGACGGATGGCTGGTGGTGGGCTTCGTGGTGATCTTCCCCACGCTGATGGCGCAGCTGTTCTTCATGCGTGGGGTCGAGCTCATCGGCCCGAATCGCGCCGGCCTGTTCATCAACCTGGTGCCGATATTCGCCGCTGGTCTGGCCATCGTGCTGCTCGGTGAGACCTTGCACGCCTATCACGTGCTCGGTTTCGCGCTGGTGCTGGCCGGCATCGGGCTGGCCGAGCGCTATGCGCCGCGTTGACCGGCCGCACTCATAGCGTGCTCAGGGCGCGCTGCCGAGCACCCCTATTGCTTCGATCTCCACCTTCAGCTCCGGTCGTACCAGCTTGCTCACCTCGAACAGCGTGGAGACCGGAAAATCGCCGCTGAAGAACTCGCGTCGCGCCTTCCAGACCGCGTCGCGGTCGTCGATGTCGGTGAGATAGATCACCACCTTGACCACATCGTCCATGCAGCCGCCGGCGGCCTCCATCAAGGCCTTGATCTTGTTGAAGATCATGACCGCCTGCTCGTATGCGTCCGAATTCGGCAGGTCATCGAAGGACTTGCCCCGCGCGGTCATCCCGGCGATGAACACCTGATTGCCGATGACCAGACAGTTCGACCAGGTGCCCTCGGGTGGCTCGCCGACACCGGTCGCGCTGACACGTCGCTTCTTCTCGCTCATGCTCCATTCTCCTGATCGGGCGGATGAAGCAGACAGTGTGCAGGGCGGCGTCGGAGCTGACCAGTCCAGGCCTTACGCGGTCATGGGGGGCTCGCGCCGGGTCGAGCCGGTGCTGACAGGGGCGGCTGCCTCAGCCGCGGGCGAGCCGGGCGCGGGTCCAGGCGAGCACCTCGTCGGCAGGCAGCGGTCGGGCAATGTAGAAGCCTTGTGCGAGCTGACAACAGCAATCGACGATCAGATCCCACTCGGCGCGGGTCTCGACGCCTTCGGCCACGATCGGAATCTGCAGCTCCCGGCCGATCTTCAGGCCGGTGGTCAGCACCGAGCGGGCGTTGCGGTCGACGACTGCACGACGTATCGCCTCACCGTCGATCTTGATCTCGTTGAAGGGCAGCTGCCGAAGGCGCGGCGCGGTCGAGAACTCGCTGCCATAGTCGTCCAGCGACAGGTTGAAGCCCTGCATGCGCAGACGCGTGAGCACCGCCTGGGTGGCCGACGGATCGCCGCTCAGACGTTGCTCGGTAATTTCCAGCGTGACCCGTTCGGGCTGCACGCCGTGCCGCGCCGCCAGGGCGGCGACCTGCGCTGGCAGGTCCGGGCCGAGGCTGGTCGGGGTGACGTTGACAGCGACGCCGACATCCAGGCCGGCCGCCTTCCAGCGCGCGCTCTGGTCGAAGGCGAGCGTCATCACCGCGCGAGTCATGCGGCCCATCAGTCCGGAGCGTTCGGCGAGCGTGATGAAACGCTGTGGCCCGAGCAGGCCGTGGTCAGGATGGTTCCAGCGCACCAGGGCCTCGA
>JAGRHX010000279.1 GCA_020444775.1 Gammaproteobacteria bacterium | reverse complement strand
GACGGCCACGGCGACGGCGACGGCCGCACGACGAGGCTACGGCAGACTGGAACAATGACAAACATGACGCAAGGGTGATCGACCGAGGTCCGGCGATCGCCACCGTACATCACAGGAGAGCCCCGATGCAGCGACTCGAATCGATTCGGCGATTGCTCGCCATGACCCTGGCCTTGTGCCTGTGCGCGAGCGGTGCCGTGGCCGCGCAGGGCCGCATGGTCCAGTATCAGGTCGATGGTGCCGACTACGAAGGCTACTTCGTCAGCCCCGGCAACGACGCACCATTGGTCCTGTTGATCCACGATTGGGACGGCTTGACCGACTACGAGGTCAAGCGAGCCGAGATGCTGGCCGAGATGGGCTATGCGGTGTTCGCCGCCGACCTGTTCGGCGCCGGCGTGCGTCCGACCAAGGTCGAGGACAAACGCCAGCACACCGGCGAGCTGTACAAGGATCGAGCGAAGATGCGCGCGCTGATGAACGGCGCGCTGGCCGAGGCCGGCAGGCTCGGCGCCGCCACCGGCGACGCGGTAGCGATGGGCTACTGCTTCGGCGGCGCGGCGGTGCTGGAGCTGGCCCGTTCGGGCGCGCCGCTGAAAGGCTTCGCGACCTTCCACGGCGGACTGAAAACGCCCGAAGGTCAGGACTACAAGAATGCTCGCGGGGCGATCCTGGTCATGCATGGCAGCGCCGACACCGCGATCACCATGGACCAGTTCGCAGCCCTGACCAACGAGCTGGAAGCAGCCGGCGTCGCGCACGAGATGATCACCTATAGTGGCGCGCCGCATGCCTTCACGGTGTTCGGTAGCGATCGCTACAGGGCCGACGCCGACCAGAAGTCCTGGCGCCGTTTCAGCGAGTTCCTGTCCACGACCCTGCAGCGCTAGGCAACCCTGCACGAAGGAAATCGGTGCCGAGCCGCCCCCAGGTCGGCAAGGTCCCGCCCGCTGGACGAGCGCCCCCGTGCTCGTCCAGCGGGCGCGCCGGCTGCGCGGGCATCTGGAACGCGCAGCTCACTTGCATTGCACGGGGCAAGGTCGCACGCTGCGGGAAATCCCACTCCACCAGGAGAGATCCCGTGGTTGTGCTGCGCGAGTGCCACGAGCATGTGATGACCATCGTCTTGAATCGCCCCGAGGCGCGTAACGCCGTCAACGGCGCCGTCGCCGAGGCCATCGAGGCTTCGTTGGACGCGTACGAGGCCGATGACAGCCTGTGGGCGGCAATCCTGACCGGCTCCGGCACGGTGTTCAGCGCCGGAGCGGATCTCAAGGAGGTCGCCGCCGGCCGGGTCGGCCGTCTCAGCACCGAGCGCGGCGGCTTCGGGGGACTGGTCAGACGCCAGCGCAGCAAGCCTCTGATCGCCGCGGTCAACGGTGCCGCGCTGGCCGGTGGCTGCGAGCTGATGCTGTCCTGCGACATCGCCATCGCCGCCGACAGCGCGTTCTTTGGCCTACCCGAGGTCAAGCGCTCACTGGTGGCCGCGGCGGGCGGCGTGTTCCGACTGCCACGCGCGGTCGGGCGCTCGGTGGCCATGGAGATGATCCTCACCGGCGATCCTATCGACGCGTCGCGCGCCCTGGAGCTCGGTCTGGTCAATCGCATCGTTCCCGGCGACGAGCTGCTCGACGCGGCCCGGGCGCTGGCCTCCAGAATCGTCGCCAACGCGCCGCTTGCGGTGCAGGCCAGCCGCAGGATCGCCGAACGGGCATTGCTCGACGACGACGAATCGCTTTGGCGGCAGAGCGCACAGGCAATTCGCGAGATCATGCAGACCGAGGACTTCCAGGAAGGCCCACGTGCTTTCGTCGAGAAGCGTCCGCCGCTTTGGAAGGGACGTTGAAGCAACCACCAGGACAGCCGCGCGGCGGCGCCTGGCGCGCCGGCCGCTGGAACCGGAGAACACCGTGATCAAGCTTGCACTGTACAGCTCCATCGCCAACCCACCACGTGGCGACGATCTGGATCGCTGTGTCGCCGAGACCATCGCCGAGGCCGAGCTGGCCGAAGCCTGTGGTTTCGAGGGCTTCTTTTTCGGCGAGCACCATCAGGACAAGGATGGCTTCCTGCCCGCCCCGCTGATCGTCTGCGCCGCGGTGGCGGCTCGCACGAAGCGTATGCAGGTCGGGACCTCGGTCATCCTGCTGCCGCTGCACAACCCCATCCTGATCGCCGAGGAGATGGTGACCCTCGATATCGTCGCCGCCGGTCGCAGCGTGCTGGGCGTCGGTCTGGGTTACCAGGCGGCTGACTTTCGCGCTTTCGGGGTCAAGCGATCCTCACGGGTCGGCCGTTTCGAGGAGGCGATTGCCATCATCCGCAATGCCTGGACGGGCGAAGTGTTCAGCCACCACGGCAAGCAGTTCGCGATCGACGACGTGCGGGTCTTGCCACGGCCGATCCAACGGCCCGGCCCACCGATCTGGATTGCAGGCTGGGTGCCTGCCGCCGTGGAGCGCGCCGGCCGACTGGGCGATGCGCTGGTGCTCGGACCGAGCCTGACGCTCGCTCAGAACCAGGCGCTGGTCGAGCGCTATCGGGCGGCCGCGCAGGCCGCCGGGCGTGAACCCCAGGTGGTGGTGATGCGCGATGCGTGGGTCGCCGACAGCCTCGGTGAGGCAGCCCGGATCTACGGCCCCGAGGTGATGGACGCGTATCGATACTACTGGCGAAACGGCGCGGTCGCGTTTCAGGACTTCGAACGTGAGGAGGACTTCGTGTTCGAGAACATCTGGAAGGACCGGATCATCACCGGTTCCCCGCAGATGTGCGTGAGCGAGCTGCAGCGCTGGTCGAAGGCGCTGGGCAGCACCGTGTTCATGCTCCGTCTACGCCACGCCCACTCGGGCGGCCCACCGCATTCGGAGATCATGCGCGCGATCGAACGTTTCGGTCACGACGTCATCCCCCACTTGTAGCGGCGGCCGACTCACGGTGGTGACACGCATGCTGCGCCGGACGGCCGCCGGCTGACGCGCCTTCTGGCGGGTCAGCCGGTTCCCTCGATATCCCGTCAAGCTCATTCGTTCAACAAAGTCCGCGTTGCACGCTCATCGACGGGAGCACGGCCTGAACCGGATCCAACTGGGCCGCGAAGACCTCCTCATCGGTTTGCGCCTTCTCCTGCAGCAGTCCCGGATCCAGACCGGCCTGCCTGAACACGACGAGCAGGTCGACATTGCGGTCTCGACACTGAAAGCCATAGCGATAGAGCTCGTCGCCGTGCAGCCCGGCCAGGTCCCAGATGGGACGCAGCCCGACACGTTTGCCGGCTATGGCCAGTGACGGCTCGACATCGTCGGGCAGACGCTGGTCGAGCGCCACGCACATGCCCGATCTGGAGACATTGACGAGCAGGCCCTCCACGGGTTTTCGCGTACGCGGATCCACCAGCACGACCCGGTGGGGCCGCTTCAGGTAGAAGCGCCGCTCGCGACGGCGGTTGGGAATGTTGAACACAAGGGACCTCCTGCGGCATGGCCGCATCACTTTACGGACCATCATCAGGGCTCGCGGGACCTCTATGGCGAACGCGCGTGGCGGAACGACACGAACACCAGGACCGGCGCCATCGATGGCCGGGGCCGACAGGCTTGTCGATGTACCCGGGAAACCTTTTCGGGCTGACACGCCTCGGATTCATGCCTGCAAGGCGTGGACATGTCTAGTTGAGACAGGCTAGGCAGATACGCGGGCGACTGGTTCACACTCGCGGGCGGTTCATCGGCACTCGCAAGAATCAAAGGTTTACCTAAGAACAGCACATGAGCCTGAAGGCCCGCCGCAGCCACTACGCGACGGCGCGTATGGCGCCGATTGGGTGTATATTCCGCGCGCCCGTTCCTACCTGAGATTCGGGAGCATTCCACCCACATGACTGATCGCGCGTATTCGAGCGTGGCTCGCTTCGGCACGGTGCTCGGCATCGCGCCGGGTGGCGTGCCGGCCTACTCATCCGACTACGATTCGGCCGATGACACCGAGCTGCCGGACCGTCACGCCTACCGCAGCTACCTGGATGGCATCTATCTGGGACAGAAGTGGCAGTGCGTGGAGTTCGCGCGCCGCTGGCTGTACGTCAACAAGGGCTACATCTTCGACAACGTCGCGATGGCCTACGAGATCTTCCGCCTGGACTCGGTGCGTGCCGTGGACTCCAATCAGCGTCTGCCGCTGCGCTCCTTTCGCAATGGCTCGCGGCGTCATCCGGAGCCTGGCGGGCTGCTGGTCTGGGACGAGGGTGGGCAGTTCGAGCGAACCGGTCACGTCGCCATCATCACAACAGTCAGCGCGGAGCGTATTCGCTTTGTCGAGCAGAACTTCGACCATCAGGTCTGGCCGGCCGGACAGGATTTCTCACGTGAGCTGAGGACCTCGGTAGGCGAGGCCGGCGAGTACTGGATCGAATGCAACTACGGCGATGCCGCGATCCTCGGCTGGGTGCTGCAGACCGACGATCACACGCATGCCGAACCCAGGGAAGCGGTGGATCCGAGGCTGTACGACCTGCACGCTCGGCGGGTCGCCGACCAGGGCCGCAGCGCGGACGCCTGGTTGAACACCGCCAACGCCGACGAGGCAGCCTACGTCAGGGCCTCCGGCGGCCACCGGCTGGCGACCACGAACCCCGACCAGCAGCGCTATTTCGTGCTCAGCGAGTCGGCGGAGGCGGCCCTCAAACACGCCACCAACGAGCTTCACGCGCTGTTCCTGCACGCCACCGACTACGTGCTACGCGATGATGGGCTGCTCGAGCGCTTCAACCTGCCGCGGGCCCTGTGGCCGAGGATCCACCAATCCTGGAACAATCGCCGCAATCAGATGATCACCGGGCGCTTCGACTTCTCGCTATCGGCACGCGGCCTGAAGCTGTACGAATACAACTGCGACTCGGCCTCGTGCCACATGGAATGCGGCAAGATCCAGGGTAAGTGGGCCCGACACTTCCATTGCAACGACGGCCACGATCCCGGCGCAGGCCTGCATGCGGCATTGCTGCGTGCCTGGCAACGCAGCGATGTCGACGGTGTGCTGCACATCATGCAGGACCGACATGCCGAGGAGACCTATCACGCCCTGTTCATGCAGGAAGCCATCGAACGCGCCGGACTGCGCAGCAAGATCCTCCACGGCCTGGAAGGACTGCGCTTCGATCCGCACGGCAACGTGCTCGATACGGACGGCGAGCGTATACGTTGGGTCTGGAAGACCTGGGCCTGGGAGACCGCCCTCGACCAGTTGCGCGCCGAGTGCGAGGACGATGCCGTGCTACCCGACACATTACCGGCGCGGGGTGTGCGCCCGCAGACACCACGTCTGGTCGACGTACTGCTGCGCAAGGATGTGATGGTCTACGAGCCGCTGTGGACCCTGATCCCCAGCAACAAGGCCATCCTGCCAATCCTCTGGCAGCTGTTCCCGAACCATCCCAATCTGCTGCGCACCAGCTACGAGCTCAGCGACGAGATTCGCCAGGGGGGCTATGTCAGCAAGCCCATCGTCGGCCGTTGCGGCGCGAACATCAGCATGTTCAATGCCGAGAACGGACTGCTAGTGGAGACCGATGGCCGATTCGACGACCGTGATGTGATTCACCAGGCGATGTTCCCGCTGCCCCATTCGGCGGGCTATAACGTGCAGGTATGCACATTCACCGCCGCCGGCGCATACGCGGGAAGCTGCGTTCGGGTCGATGCCTCACCGATCATCAACGAGGCCAGCGATTGCATGCCGCTACGCATCGTCGCCGACGGTGAGCTGATCGGCGATTGGATCTAGATGGTCTGACCGAATCCATCCTGGATCCGGTCAGGGAGGACGGCGCCGCGGGCGACGGACAGCGGCGCCGGTCTCAGTGTGACTTGATCGAGACCCGCCAGTGGATGCGATCCTCCTCGGGTGGGTAATCGGCGGCCGCCCGATGGTAGGCGCACCGGTTATCCCAGATCACGATATCGCCCACCCGCCACTGATGCCGGTACTGAGCGTCCGGCAGCACCATGCGCTCGGTCAGCTCATCGATGATGTCGTCGCTCTCCTGCGGCTCCAGGCCCTCGATACGCAGGATCTTGCCCGGGTCGAAGTACAGTCCGGTGCGGCCGGTCTCCGGATGGGTGCTGAAGATGGGGTGCATGGCCGGTGCCTTGTCACGATCCTCGGGATTGAGTAACTCGTTCTGACGCTTGCGGCCACCATAGACGAATGCGCCCAGCCGACCGTCCAGACGACTCTTGAGTCGCTCAGGCAGTGCCTCGTAGGCCGCATACATGCTCGCGAACATCGTATCGCCACCGCGACTGGGGATCGCCAGGGCATAGAGCTGGGTCGCCTTGAAGGGCTCGTCGTCATAGGCGCCATCAGTATGCCAGTCGTGGCCACCGCGTCGGTACACCGCGTCGATCAGCTTGCCGTCGGGCGTGAACTTGTCGACGCCAAGCAGCGTGATCTCCGGGCACTGGGGATGCCGCGTGCTCTTCGAGGGATGCGGCAGCACCCGACCGAAACGTCGGCTGTAGTGGAGGAAATCCTCCATCTGCAGCGACTGGTCACGGACCACGATGACGTTGCAGTCCAGCCAGGTCTGATAGATCTGCGCGAAGTCGCTATCCGCCATGGCGGTGACATCGACCCCGGTGATCTCGGCACCGATCTTCGGCCCCATGCGTCGAATCTGCATCGTCCGCTACTCCCCTATCATCGACTACGAACGAACCCGTACCACCCGACCGCGACGGTCTCAGATCACGTTGCGCGCCTTGAGATCCGCCAGCTCACGAGGACCCAGCCCCAGCTCGGCGTAGACCTCCTCGTTGTGCTCACCGCAGTCCGGAGCCGGAATGCTCTGTCTGACCCGGCCGTCCGGGTCACCGGTGACCGGATGCGCCACCACCTCGATGTCACCCAGCGTCTTCGAGTGGATCCCTTGCGCCATGTGCAGATGGCGGACCTGCTCGTTGGCGAACACCTTGTCGATGCTGAGAATCGGTCCGCACGGAACACCAGCCTCGTTGAGGATCTCAATCCACTCGTCACTTCCACGTCTGGCCAGATACGGCTCCAGCTCGACCATGATCTCGTCGCGATTGCGCGAGCGGTCCTCCGGCTTTGCAAAACGTGGATCGGTGATCAGCTGCTCGGCCCCGATCGCCTTGCACAGCCGGTGATACAGCCGATCGCCACCGGCCTGGATGTTGATATGTCCATCGGCGGTCTTGAAGACCGCGGTCGGAATACCGGTGGGATGCATGTTGCCGGCCTGTGGCGGCACGTCGCCGCTCATGGTCCAGCGCGCCGCCTGGAAATCCAGCATCGAGATCATGGCCTGCAGCAAGGAGGTGTGCACCCATTGCCCCTGACCGGAGCGCTCGCGCTCGAACAACGCCAGCAACACGCCCTGGGCCAGGAACAGTCCAGCGCACAGGTCGGTGATTGGGATCCCCGCGCGCACCGGACCATCACCGGGCAGGCCGGTGATCGACATAAGGCCACCCACGCCCTGCGCGATCTGGTCTACACCGGGTCGGGTCGCCCACGGACCGGTCTGACCGAAACCGGAAATGCTGCCGAGGATGATCCGCGGATTGACCGCGCGCAGACTTTCGTAGTCCACACCCAAACGGGTCTTGACGTCGGACCGCCAGTTCTCGAGCACCACATCGGCCTTCTCGACCATGCGCAGGAACAGCGCCTTGCCCTCCTCGGTCTTGAGATTCAGGCTCGCCGAACGCTTGTTGCGATGCAGGTTCTGGAAGTCGAAACCATGACGCTGTCCGCCCATCCCATCGTCGCCCACGGGCAGCTCGATCTTGATGACATTGGCGCCCCAGTCGGCCAGCTGCCG
>JAGRHX010000278.1 GCA_020444775.1 Gammaproteobacteria bacterium | reverse complement strand
GGCGGCGCCAGCAGCAACAGCACCCACAGCAAGCTGGCACCGAGCCACCGCCCGCGAAGCACACCGCCGGTCCCAACGTTCCAAGCGCTGATCATAGGCATCTCCCAGAAAAGCCGATCCACACTGACCAATCCCAGACTGGTCAATCCCAGACTGGCCAATCCCAGACTGGCCGATGGGGCCCAGCAGGACCGGGGTCCCGCCGGCGTTCAGCGTTCTTCACCCGGCAAAGGCTGCGATAATGTCGACCCCGACCCGGTACCTCCGCACCGGGGTACTCACGACCATCCCCCGGCCTGCCGCGGCAGCCGGTCCAGATACCGTATCAAGAAGGCTCCATCGACGATGTCAGGCACTGAATCATCCCGCCCGCTGCTCTTCCAACCGCTCACCTTGCGAAGCGTCACCGCCAAGAACCGCATCATGGTCTCGCCGATGTGTCAGTACCAATCGGTCGATGGCGGACCGACCGATTGGCACATGGTCTACTGGGGCAAGTTCGCCCAGGGTGGCGCTGGCATCGTCTTCGTGGAGGAGACGGCAGTCGAGGACAGAGGCCGCAAGAGCCACAGCTGCGCGGGGATCTACGCCGACGAGCACATCCCAGCGTATCGGCGCATCACCGATTTCATCAAGGCGATGGACGCCGTGCCCGCCATTCAGCTCGGTCACTCCGGCCGGCGGGCCTCCAGTCACGACGCGGCGCAGAACTGGCGGCCACTGGTACCGTCCGACGCGGCCGATGGCCATCCGCCCTGGCAGGGCATCTCGGCCAGCGCGATACCACACGGTCCGGGCTGGCATACGCCCAAGGCCATGGACGTCGACGACATCCGCCAGGTCGTTCGAGCCTTCGTCGAATGCACCCGTCGCAGCCTGGACGCGGGCTTCGAGGTCCTGGAGATCCATGGCGCCCACGGCTATCTGCTGCATCAGTTCATGTCGCCGCTCAGCAACCGTCGTAACGACGCCTACGGTGGCGATCTGGAAGGCCGCATGCGCTTTCCGCTCGAGGTAGCCGAGGCGGTTCGCGCCGCATGGCCCGAGGAGCTGCCGCTGTTCTATCGGATCTCCTGCGTGGACGGGCAAGGCGGTGCCTGGACCCTGGACGACTCGGTGACTTTTGCCCGGGCGCTGGCGGAGCGCGGCGTGGACTACGTGGACTGCTCATCGGGCGGTATCACCGGTGACAGCAGCATGCCCATCGTGCCGCGCACGCTGGGCTACCAGAGTGATTTCGCCCGCTACATCCGCGAGCACGCCGAGGTGAAGACCATCGCAGTGGGACACATCGAGACGCCCGAGCAGGCCGAGCGTTATCTGCGGGAGGGTCGCGGTGACATCATCGCCATCGCCCGCGAGCTGATGTGGCACTGCGACTGGCCGGTGTACGCGGCCAAGACCCTGGGCGTGCCGGACGCCTACGATCTGGTACCGCCCAGCGTCGCGCACCGGCTCAAGCTGCGCGACCAGACACGAGCCAGGTACAGCGATGGCGAAGGCGTGGACGTCGCCCCCTATCTGCGCGCGAATCTGCGTCCGGCCGATGCCGCCGGCTGAGGCCGGCAGGATCGGTACGACGATGGACGACTACTGACCCGGGCCGCGGCGCTGCCGCGCCTTGGCCTCGCGCCGGCGGCGGTGCAACACCGGCTCGGTGTAGCCGTTCGGCTCGACCCGGCCGCCGAACACCAGGTCCAGTGCGGCCTGGAAGGCGACACTGCCGTCGAAGTCCGGCGCCATGGGCCGGTACTGCGGGTCGTCGGCGTTCTGCCGATCCACGACCTGCGCCATCTTCTCGAACATGGCCCGCACCCGGCGCTCGTCCAGCAAGCCGTGATGCAGCCAGTTGGCAATGTGCTGGCTGGAGATCCGCAGCGTCGCGCGATCCTCCATCAAGCCCACGTCGTTGATATCGGGCACCTTGGAGCAGCCTATACCCTGGTCGATCCAGCGCACCACATAGCCGAGTATGCCCTGCGCGTTGTTGGCGAGCTCACGCTCGATATCCCGCTCGCTCAGATTGGTCCCGCCCAGCAGTGGCACGGTGAGCACGTCGGCGAGCGATGCGATCTCGCGCCCCGCGAGCTCTTGCTGACGACTGTTGACATCGACTCGATGATAGTGGGTCGCGTGCAGGGTCGCCGCGGTGGGCGAGGGCACCCAGGCCGTGTTGGCACCCGCCATGGGATGACCGATCTTCTGCTCCAGCATCGCCGCCATCGCGTCGGGCATGGCCCACATGCCCTTGCCGATCTGACCCTTGCCCTGGAAACCGCAGGCCAGCGCGATATCGACATTGCGGTCCTCATAGGCGGACAGCCATGTCTCATCCTTCATCTGCGCCTTGCGCTTCATCACGCCGGCTTCCATC
>JAGRHX010000277.1 GCA_020444775.1 Gammaproteobacteria bacterium | reverse complement strand
TGTCCAGATTCACTGGAATGCGCACCGCGCCAGGCCTTGGACGGATCGACTGGGTCTACATAGGCGATTTGCGCGCGCGGCACTGTCACGGTGGCGCCAGCGGCGACCTCGGCGGTTATGGCGGTCTGGTATGCCGCCATGTTCGAGTCCATCAGCGACGCGTAGTTGCCGATGTTCGCGCTTGTCAGGGTGACCAGGGCGGTGCCCGTCTCGCTGGCATATTGCAGTCCGCGTACCGTGGACACCGCGTCGGTGCGCAGCGCTTGCTGCCAGACGTGGTGCTCCAACGCCGAGCCCGAATAAATGGACAGCTTGGCCAGATCGACCTGCTCGGCCTCGAGGGTCGCGGTGCGATTCGCGGAGAAGTCAGCGGCCGAATCGATCTTGGTGAAGCCATACATACCGCCCTTGAAGTCCACATAGACGCCGGCTGGCCGGACCGTGAGCGGTAGATCGAAGGCGTATTCGGTCTCGATGTTGGAACCAGTCAGGCCGATGTCGAAATAGCCCGCGCTGCGAAAGCCGCGTAGCTCGGCGGTGCGCTGGTCTGCCCGGTCCACCTCCTGCAGGTAGGTTTGCAGGACCAGGTGCAGCAATTCTCCGACCGTCGCATCGTAGGCGGCGCCGCTGGCGGGGGTGGGCGCACTGGGGTTGGCCCGGACGTTTGCGGCGAGCAGCTGTGTGCGTGACTCGAGCAAGGTGTCGGATGTCTGCCGGGCGTTGACGCCCAGCGCGAGATAGCCGCCGGCCTTGACATTGCTATAGACCGTCTTGTTGAGGCAGGTACCGTCAGCGTCCTTCGGGTCGGTCAGAATGCCGCTGTCGGCGATGCACTGGCCCCCCGTATGTTCGCCGTGACTCAGCTTCATCACGAGCTTGTGGTCGACGCCAAGCCCCAACGTGCCGCTGCCGGAAGCGACGACGCTGCCGTCGATAACGATCTGCGGGTAGACATTGACGCTGCCCGCCGGCAGCGCGGACAGAGAGCCGCCCCAACTGTCCCACAGGGCTCGACTCGCTACGTCCGGCGTGTAGAACACGGTCATCCGGCTGAACACGTTCTGCGGGAAGGTCACTGTGCTGGAGGCCAGCGCGCCGCCGGATGCGTTCTGCACCGTTACGGTGAACTTGTGCCGGTGCGCATCGGGAACGCTCGCGCTCTCCGGGGCGCTCGTGCCGGGCCAGTCGGTGAACTGAATCACGGCGAAGGGCGGTGTGCTGGGCAGCACGTCATAGCGCACGGTGCGGCGCGTTCCCCTGTAGGGCACGTCCTCGATGGAAGCGTCGGATCTGATAGCCCGCGCAGCGGTTTCGACCTTGTCTGCGAAGTAGTCCGGCGGCAGCTGGTCCGTGCGGTTGGCCAGGTACGGCGTGTAGAAGGATGCATCCAGGGGCACGTTGACCGCGATGCCGGCCTGGTAGTCGTGGTCCTTGATGGAAGGGTCCATCGGTACCCAGCGATAGCCGCCACTGTCGGCCAGCGCACCGCGATAAGCGGCGAACGGAACGCAGGCCTGCACCCAGACGTGATCGAAACTGATGCCCTGAATGGCACCCTGGATCGAATAGGCGCCAGCAGGAACGCCCGTGCCGAGGTAGGCCACGGAGCTGCTGTAGTTCTTGGTGCCGAGCCAACGCTGAGCGCGGCCGCGGGCATCGTCGACAGGCTGCTGGTCGGCAAGCGCCACCGTTCCGCGCACGAAACGCGCCGGGACGTTGGACGCGCGCAGCAAAGCAATCAACAGGCTGGACTGGTCGGTCGCGTTGCCGGCGCGGGTCTGCAACACGCCCTGCGCGCCCTTGAGCGACCCCCAGTAGGGCTCGAAGGCCACCTCTTTCAACATCCATTGCAGGATGCGCGCCGGCGAGTACTGAAGCTGCCCGGCCAGCGCCAGGATCTCGGGGGTGATTTGCACTTCGGCGCCGTCGTCGGCAAGGTCGGCTGCCGAGGCGCTGCAATCACTTGGAGCCGCGTCCGCCACCGGGGGTGGTGCGCCAGACATCTGGACCTTGATGAATCGATGACCGCCGGTGTCGACGTAGCGCTCGACGTCCCGCAACACGTCGAGGACATAGCGGGGCAGCCTTTGGCTGGGCGTGTCCTCGCCAGGCGAGCGCTGTTGCGGACGCCGCGGCATCAACGTAGGGCTCGGGCCGGCGGGTGGCACCCACGCCGGCGCTTGCAGGGTGGCCAGCAAGTCCGCCAGCGACGCGAGAGCCTGATGCGCCTCGTCACCCGCGCGCGCCTGCTCCAAGCGCGCGAGGGCGCTGTCGATACGGTCGAACCGCTCGCCGACACTGGCCGACAATTCCGCCACCTTGGCTGACTGCAAAGAGCCAGCCGCGGCCTGGACCTGGGCGCGCAGCGTCGCGAGCTCCTGCGCCATCGATGCGCGGAGATTGCGCAGAGCGGCGCGCTGGCTGGCCGCGCCCCGCGCGCCCATCGGCACCTTACGCTCGCGTCCGGTTTCGGCTCCATCACTGCTTGCAGCGCGCAGTTCGTTGAGCTTGCGATGCAAGGCAGCGCGTACCGGAGAGCCTTGATGTGCCAGATCCCTGCGAAGCTGCCGCACGCTGTCATCAGACAGCCGGCTCAACACCGTCGAGTCTGCGAGCGCAACCTGAATCAAGGTGCACGCCATCACGGCGACCAGGACGGGTTTCCAGCTCATAGTTGCATCCCTGGCGAGTCGTTTAGCAGGGCGGGAACGGGGGCAGAATCAGGTCGGGGTCGCTGTTGCACGACGTCGGCGCATGAATACCCCGATCAGCACGACACCGAGCACGGTCAGCGACCAGCTCGGCAGCGAAACGACCTCGTCGTCGCCGGCGACAACCACCGGCTCCACGACATCGATGCGCCCAATCACGTGTCCGTCTCCGCTCAGGTAGTCGAAGCTGTAGCTGCCTGGCTGTATTGGCGTGCCGCTGATTTGTCCAGTACTGGCGTTGATCATCAGGCCGGGCGGCAGGCTGCCGGAGCGCAGGCCAAAAGGGCCGCTGCCATCCAGCGCCAAGGAAAACGAGACCCCTTTGATGGCCTCGACCACGAAGGCCGAATAGGTCTCGCCGGGCGTAGCGAGCGAAGGATTGCCGATGTACTGTCGTGCATTCGCCAAACCGGGGTCGATGCCAAGTTGCAAGGCAACGACGTCGGTGATGCCGTCGCCACTCGAGTCGGTCAATTGACCGCCTGCCGCCACAGGTAGGGCAACGATCGCTTGGGCCGTCACCAGGGCGTCGTGCTGCCAGCTTCCCGTCACTGGATCCTGCGCGCCGAGCAACCAGGTCTGTGCATCGGAGGTCTGCGGCTGCGACGGCGTCGACTGCTTGTTGAGTGCCTGATAGACCAGTGCCGTGACGACGACGCTGGATGCGCCACTGCTGCCATCGGATCGTCGTTCGCCGAAGCCGCCATCGGCGTTCTGCTGATCCGGCAGCCAGGCCTGAGCTTCAGATGTCAGCGCGGCGAACGCGTACGTGCTCGATCCACAGGTGGCAACGGAGAAGCTGCTGCTGACCGCTACCTGCATGCTGTGCAATTCGTTGAGCAGCAGGGCCGTGATGACGACGGAGGGCTGGCCCTGACCGGCGCTCTGACCGGTGACCGCCTCGGTCGCAGGCCACGCCTGCTTACCGGCGCCTTCGCTGATGCGTCCGGTCGCCAGCCCGCAAAAGGCACTCAAGAGGCCATTGTTGCTCGGTGTGGCCGCTGCCTTGCTGGCATAGGCCGGATCTCCGCTACGCAGCGCCGACAAGCCAAGCGCGGTGTCGAAGAAATCGACCCCGCTGCCGCCATACCCGCCCCACACTGCAGTGCCGTCGCGAGTTCGCAAGGCATACAGCCGGTCCGCCTCGGCTTGTGCGGTGCCTCCCATGCCCGCCGCGGCCAACGCCTCCGTCTTGCGGGCGATGGAATCAACGCTGTCGGCATCGACGTTCGCCAGCCAGGCGACCGCCGAGCCGAAGGTGGGCGATCTGGTCAATCCGCCGTTCTTCAGCGCCAGGATTGCCATTGCTGTGGCCTGCACACTGAGCTCGCCACCGGCGCTGGCCCACGAGCCGTCCCCGCGCTGGTTGGCGATCAGCCAGGCCTCACCCTTGTTGCGGGCGATGTCAGCGTCCGACCATGCCGAAGGCGCGAGCGCGGCTGACAGGACGGCTGCGACCATCCAACCAACAGCCGAATTCCGCGCCATTGGATCCTCCTTGTTAGGCCACGGCTAGATGATCAAGGCATATGAGTGTGTCCGAATAAATGCGAGCTGCGTTCCACGCGAAAAACGGACTCATGGGATTATTCGCAAGACCAGGCCGCTGGTTCGGCGGCACCCACCTCGCTTGGCACTTCGGCTGGCGTGGGCGCTCGCCGCCGTTTTACCAACGCTCCACAACGCGCTGTACTCAACGCATGTTCCTGACCCGCTTCTTCGTGCCCGGTAGCTTCACGCTCCGCACGCGCTCCGGCAGCGGCGCGTCAGGCAGCCCACGCGCACGCATCGCCGCCCTGAAACCGACCTCGATGACCTGCGCGTCGACAATGTTCAGCAGATGCTCGAGATCTCGGTAGCGCACCGGCTCGTGCACCCACGGGTAGCGCAGGAAGTGCTCGAACATCGAGTACATGCGTTGGTTCTTCTCGGCCAGCAGCGGCACCACCGGCACCGAGGGCAGGAACGGCACGATGTGGCTGAGCTCTTGCGGCACGCTCTTCGCGCCGGACAGATCCGCGACCACGAAGCAGGCCATGTGAGCGAGACTCGCGACGGTCTCGGTGAGGTCGCGGCCGACCGGCCGGTCGAAGTCGAACAGCACCGGCACGAAGTTGCGTTCGAGCAGATGCGCGCGCAGCCCCTGAAGCACCATGTAGTAGGGTCTGGAGAAACGCCCGAGCAACAATATGGTGCGGTGGCTGGCGGTGTTGATCACATCGGCGATCTTGGCGTTCTCGCGCAGCAGGAACAGGTACTGGGCGGTCTCCAGATCGTCCACCGTGGTCGCGAGCGCCCCTGGCTGCTCACGGATCAGCAGGCCGCGTTGGTCGGCGGGCTCGCCCTGCAGATTCCACGCACCGATGCCATAGACCTCGGCCCGGGTGAAGAGAGCGCCCTC
>JAGRHX010000276.1 GCA_020444775.1 Gammaproteobacteria bacterium | reverse complement strand
CCGAACGGCCCCAGGCTCAGGAACACGCCCATCTCGTCCATGACACCGTCACGGTCACTGTCGACCGCCAGCCAGATGTCACCCGGGTTCTGGTCCTCGACCACGAACAGCTGGATCTCACCGTCGGGGCCGTAGGTCAGCTCCAGGTTGTCCGGGCTGTTCAGACCATAGGTGCTGTTCGACGCGCGCGGCACCGGCACACCGGTGGTGCTGTCCATGGTCACATCGGCCTTGACCGCTTCGAAGACCTCGTCGGTCTTCAGGTTGATGCCGTACACGGCGGCTTCGCTGGTGGCCGTGAAGTACAGGATCTCGTCGTCGAACAGCGAGCCGATGACCATGTCCTCGGGACGGCCGTACGGCGTCGCGTTCACTTCGTCACCGGCGCTGCGTCCGCCGGCGTTGCCGTAGTCGAACGGATCGGCGCTGGTCAGCGGGTTGCCGCTGGCGTCGACGATTTCTATCCAGCTCGCGGCACCGGTGCGGGCGCCGGCGGTCTGGTTGGCGGTCGAGTTGTAGTTCTCACCAGCGGCCTGCAGACCGTCGTTGTCGACCAGCACCTCGACCTTGCCCGACGAGTAGTCACCCGCGGTGTTCGGGGTCATGCGGTAGATCGAGCCGCTGTTGTTCTCGTCGACGAAGTACAGCCGCCCGAGGCCGTCGAAACGCAGACCCTCGTGGTGCACCGACGGCACGTTCGACAGCCAGCGCACGTCGGCGTCGGCGCGGTCGTTCGCGGTGCTCGGGTTGCGGATCTCGAACAGTCGACCGGTCGGCTCCTCCTCACCGGTCAGCAGGGTGCCGGCGGGGGTATAGGTGGCGGGGTCGAAGCGCTGGAAGTCGTCGTTCAGCTTGTCCCAGCCGTCATTCGCGTTGGTGTCATACAGACCGGTGCTGTTACCGCCCAACAGCGTGGTGGCGGTCTTGGTGATACGGTCGTAACGCACGACGCCGGCACCGCCGGTCACCTCGAACGGGATGAAGGCGTAGCGACCGGTGCGGTCGGTGTCGACCATGTCCCAGTTACCGAAGCTGGCCTGGAACTCGCCACCCGCGGCCGGACCGAAGTTCGAGAACAGGGTGTTGCGGTCGGTGATCTTGGACGCGGTCCAACCCGGCGCCAGCACGAAGGGCATGGTGTCCTGGTCGGTGGTCGCGAGCGTCGCGGGTACCTGGCTGCTGTCAAGGGGGGTGATCGGGTCGATGGCATAGGCATTGCCACAGGCCATCGCGATCACGGCTGCGATGAGCGTCTTCTTCATCAACTTGGCCTCGAGGAGATTGTCAGGTTGTCAGCCCGGATTTATTTCGAGTCGACTCAGTCGCGATCGATGCAAAGCGACCCGTGAACGAGCCCGGGAAGGCGAGAAGTCCCGATCCACGACGGCGGACACGCAGGACCTCGGCGAGAGGATCGTGACCACGAAATGTGAAGATTTAACGAAACGTAATACGAAATTATTTCGCACCATGAGAAGTTATAGACTCATCGGGTGCGAATGGTGTATCCGGGCCGAACCGAAGCCGACCAGGATCGCGGCACTCGGGATCCTGGCGCTAAACCAGGCAGGCGTGGTGGGAAGGCAACCAGTGATCAGGCATGAGCAGCAAACGGTCGTCGGACATGACCTTCACGACACGATGTTCAGCCGCTTCGTCCCGACGCTCAGGGGAGAAACCGCAGCCCCGCCCTGATCGAGCGCGCCATGGGACTGACAGAGCGCGATGAACTGCGACCAGGGCAGTGGACGGGAGAACAAGAAGCCCTGCGCGTAGCGGCAGCGGCGCGCCTTGAGATACTCCAGCTGTTCGATGGTCTCCACGCCCTCGGCCACCACATCGATGTCGAAGTGGTGCGCGAGCGCGATCACGATATCGACCAGCGATCGATCGCTCGGACCACACTCACTGAGGGCGTTTATGAATGAACGGTCGATCTTCAGCTGGCCGACCGGGTAATTCATGAGCTGATTGAACGCGATATAGCCGGTGCCGAAGTCATCCAGTGACAATCCCACGCCGATGGCCCGCAGCTCATGCAAGACGGCCAGACTCGCCTCGTCCTGGGCGATCAAGGCGGTCTCGGTGATCTCGAGCTCAATTCTCCGCGGCGGGATATCGTGCTCGACCAGGAGCTTGGAGAGCCGCGCCGGGAATCCCTGGTTGTGCAGCTCGATGGCCGAGATGTTGATTGCGAAGGTCAGATGATCGTACCGGGGATCGGATTCGATCGCGGCGATTCTGGAAAAGGCCTTTTCCAGCACCAGCAGATCGATCTCACGTATCAGACCTTGCTGCTCCGCAACCAGGATGTAGCTCTCCGGCGCCACGCCTGCCAGCTGTTCATCGGAGCAACGCAGCAAGGCTTCGGCGCCGACAATCCGCAGGGTCTGGGTGTCCACGATCGGCATGAACACAAGATCGAATGCGTTCTCGTTCACTGCGCGTGTCAAACCCATCTCGATACGCTTTCGCTCGCTGATGGCCTCTGCAAGACGTGCATCAAAGAACTGATACTGATTCTTGCCGCGCTGCTTCGCGTAGTACATGGCCTTGTCGGCCTGGATCAGCAAGGCATCGGCGGGCTGCTCGATCGCTTCGATGTAGAGGATGCCGATGCTGGCGTGAACGCGAACCTCGGTACCCGGCAGACTGAACGGCGAGGACAGTCTCTCGAAGATCCGCCGTGCGATATGTTCGGCGCTGCTCTGGTCGGCGACGTCCAGGATCGCCAACGCGAACTCATCGCCTGCAAGACGCGCGAAGTTCACACAGCGGTTTCGAATATAGACCTTGTCCTCCTCACGCAGACAGCCCATCACACGTTGACAGAACTGGGCGAGCAACGCATCACCCGTGGCATGACCGTAGGTGTCGTTGATCCGCTTGA
>JAGRHX010000275.1 GCA_020444775.1 Gammaproteobacteria bacterium | reverse complement strand
CGATGACGAATTGCGACCAGAAGCCGCCCGGCATGCCCTGCAGGAACTCGCGCACGAGGTCTTCGCCGCCGAAGGAGCGGAAGGACGCGGTCAGCATGGCCGCGCCGATCAGGATGATGAACACCAACGAGGTGGTCTTGGCGGTCTCGACCATCACGCCGCGCAGCGTGTCCTCGGTAACGAAGGTCCGCCAGCCGCTCCAGAGGATGGACACCAGCAGCATCAGCGTTGCGATGGCGGTGAGCCACAGCACCACGCGGTCGGTCTCGCCCTGCAGGTTCTTGACGTTGATGGGCCAGACATTGGCCAGCACCACCAGCGCCAGCACCGAGACCAACGCCAGGACAGCTGGTCGGAAGGCACCACGTCGCCCTTCGTACAGGCGATAGCCGGCCATCACCGTGGCGCCCACGGCACCGATCGCACCGGCCTGGTTGACCGTCGCCACGCCCAGGATGATCGAGCCCAGGACGATGATGATCAGGGTCAGCGGCGGCACCAGCGAGATCAGGACCCGGGTCAGGAAGCTCGAGTCGTAGTGGCCCTCGAAGCGCACCGCTGGCGCCAGCCGTGGTCGCACCAGCGCGGCCAGCAGGATGAAGCCCATGTACAACAGCACCAGCACGATGCCTGGAATCAGCGCGCCCATGAACATGTCGCCGGCGCTGGTCGAGACCACGTCGAACTCAGACGGCATCGAGATCTCGCCGGTGGCCGCCTTGTACAGGGTCTTTCGCGCGCTGCTCGCCTGGTCCACCGCGCTGGCCAGCTGATCGGCGAGGATGATGAGGACGATGGACGGCGGGATTATCTGACCGAGCGTGCCAGATGCGGCGATGGTGCCGGTGGCGAGCGCGTTGGAGTACCGATTGCGCATCATGGCCGGCAGGGAGATCAGGCCCATGGCCACCACGGTCGCGCCGACGATCCCGGTGGTGGCGGCGAGCAACGCGCCGACGAACACCACCGATATGCCGAGGCCACCGGGCATCGGGCCGAACAGCTGGGCCATCGTGACCAGCAGGTCCTCGGCGATCTTCGAACGCTGCAGCATGATGCCCATGAACACGAACAGGGGAATCGCGATCAAGGTGTCGCGTTCGACCTCCCAGTAGATACCCCTGAAGTTCGTCACCGCCGCGCTCAGCCATTGCGATGGCCCACCCTGGGCGAAGTAGGCGCTGGTATCGCCAGCGAACAGATAGCCGGCGAGCGCGGCGGTGCCGATGGTCAGGACCGCCGAGCCGGGCAGCGAGAAAGCCACCGGAAAGCCGGATCCCAGCGCCGCCGCCATCAGCCCCAGGAGCAGGATGAGGAACACTATCTCCACGTCGTCTCTCCCGCCTCAGTGGGCCGCGGCCGGCGCGGACGGCTGTCCACCCGGGTCGCCCCTGTAGTCCGCGATACCGGTCAGGAAGTAGCCCGCGAATTGAACGCTCATGCTCACCGCGAACACCGCCAGCTGCGCCGCCATCAGATACTTGACGTACATGCCGAAGCCGGACTGCGTGACCTCGAGGGTGACCAGCGGGCTGGTGATGATGCTGGTCTTGTGGCCGAGCCCGATCACCAGGATCACCCAGCACAGCGGCAAGCCCAGGACCATCGATCCGATCGCGTTGACCATGCCCCGCCAACGCTGGGAGAAACCGTGGTAGAGCACGTCGACCCGCACATGCCCGTCCTCGATCAGGGTATAGGCGCTCGCGAACAGGAACAGTCCGGCATACCAGAAACGCACCAGGTCGCCCATGAAGGCCTGCTCATAAGAGAACATGAAGCGCGCGATCACGATCTGCAGCTCGGCCACCACCACCAGCATCGCCAACCAGGTGAAACCGAGGGTACGGGCATAGAAGGCGAGCAGGAAGGACAGAACGATGAGCGGCAGATGCAGATTCGGCCCGCGGAACTGGTTGCGCCCCAGATCGGCGGCGAGCTGCTCGCCGACCAGACGCGGCAGCAGGTCCTCGACCCGCAGGAAGGAGACCGCCGCGTCGGCGAGGCCGACCAGCAGCACGGTCCAGAACGCCGCGCGCACGATATAGGCGGCGATCGCCGTCATCACCGCCGCATCGGCACGCAGCGAGCGACGTGGTCGCAGCATCACGAACAGCGCCGACAGCACCACCGCCAGCACCCAGATGCCGAGCTGCAGCGGCGCGCGCGCATCGGCCTGCGCGGCGAAGGCCTGCGAGGCGCCGGGCCATCCCTGCCAGAAGTTCAGATAGACATTACACAGAAAGGCCGCCAGGGTGCCGATCACGCACCAACCCAGGAAGCGCAGCAGGCAGGTGGCCCGGCTCGGCACGAACTGCGCCGCTGCCGGATCGGCGGATCGGTTCGGCGTGTCGCCGGCGGGCGGATCGGCGATCGCGGGCGCGCTTGTCATGGTTGGTCGACTCGAGCGTTACAAGGAGGTGCGGCCGGCCGGCTTGGAGCCGGCCCAGGGTGACCGCTGCGGATGCGTGACATCACGGCGACGGCGCGCATGGCGTGTGCTGCGGGTGGCATGCGGTGTCAGGGGAAAGAATGAACGCGCCCGTGCTACCGGCGTCCTGCCGGCAGGCGGTGAGACCGCCTGCCGGCGTATCGGCCAGGGACACCGGGCGGGAACCGGGCAGCGTACCGAGCGGTCCGCCCGAGCCGCCGGCACCTCGGACTTCAGATACCGAGCACGCGGTTACGCTTCAGCGAGTAGCTCACGTCGGACAGCTTCATCCAGCCGCCAACGGTCTTGCGAGCCTCGAGGAAGCTGTCGACCACGCGCTTGGCAAGGTCGCTGTGCTCGCGACTCTCCGCGATGACGGCCTCGGCGGCTTCGCCGAAGGTCTCGTAGATGTCATCGTTGAACTCACGCAGCTGCACGCCGTGCTCGTCGACCAGCTTCTTCAGATAGATGGCGTTGTTGGCGTTCGCCTCGGACATCATCAGCTCGGCTTCCTGCACGGCGGCCGACTCGATGAGCAGCTGATCGGACTTGGGCAACGCGTCCCACCAGGCCTTGTTCAAGCCCATGGAAGTGAAGCCACCCGGCTCGTGCATACCCGGATAGTAGTAGTACTTGGCGGCCTCGTAGAACTTCA
>JAGRHX010000274.1 GCA_020444775.1 Gammaproteobacteria bacterium | reverse complement strand
ACCTGGCCCTGCTCGATCCAGACGGCCAGCCCATCCTCACTGACGATCATCTGTCCGGGCATCTCTGGAAACATCTCTGGGGACATCTCTTGGTGCGGCGCCAAAGACACGGCATCGTCTGCGCCCGCTGCCGGCTCCTGGCCGAAAGCCACGGCCTCAATGCCAGTCCGCGGCATCAGCGTGTCATCGGGCAGCAGCAGCTCTGCGCCATCGAGCACCGGACGCGAATCAATCAGCACCTCGCTACCGTCCGACCGCTCACGCAGGGACAGATGCGAGCCCTGCGTATCAGTCGTGACGAACAGCAGATGCGTCGCATCCGCCGCGACCGCCGTGACATTGTCGGCGCCGAGCAGCGTCGGCTGCGCATCCGGTGCCAGCAGGTCGAGCTCGAAACCCCGGCTGCCGCCCTCCACTTCACGCACCACGCCGCCGACCATCGCATCCCGTATCGCGAGCTGCTCGGGCGCACCGGGCAAGACGAACTCGCGGGCCTCGCAGGTTTGCAGGTCATAGACACCGAGCGCAGGTGCGAGGGGCCCGGCGTCCTCGTACCAGGCGACGAAACCATCACCTGCGACCAACGGGCCCGTGCCGCTACCCACGGTGAACGCCGTCTCCACGGGTTCGTCGCAGCAGTCGCGGCTGAAGAAGTAGAAGTCATAGATCGGATTGGCCGGCACGCGAAGCGTGTTGCTCGCAAGCGTACCCTTCTCCTTGATGATGAAGTGGTAGTCGTACCAGCGCTGGCGGGCCGGCGGCGCCTGAATGCTCGCGACATAGCTGTGCTTGCCACGCCGGGTGAGCTTGAGCGCAACGTAATCGGGAATCATCACCCAGGCTTCGAGCTCGTCCTCGTTCGGATCGCTTGCGATCACACCGAAGGTCAGGACCGAGCCTTCACAGACATCGCCGCTCGGCGCGTACTCGGGAATCACCATCGCGTCGCCCGAGCTCTTCGGCGGCAGGTTTCCTTCGGCCAGCGGGATCCGTTTGCCGACCGTGAGACCGTTGTTGTCAGGCTCGTCGTCCGCGTCCCTGACCGTGACCTGAACCCAACACGCAACCTGGGCACAGCTCGGCGGCACATCATCGTAGAGTGCATCGAAACGCGCCCGGTCACGGCCGCGGGTGAAGCCGCGACTCATGCGCAAGGTCTCGTTCCACGAGGCCGTCACCGTCACCTCGCCTATGTCCTCGAAGCCGTTGCTGTCTGACAGCCACACGCTCACCCGCACCGGGCGTGGCACGCCAACGCGCTTCGGCGACAGCACCTGCGGAGACAGGCTCGGCTGGGTGAAGAACCGCGGTGCCACGTTCCGCACCAATACCTCGACAACGCCACTGGATGGGAAGGCGAGCCTTGAACCGGGCTCGACGTTGCCGTCGTCGTCCTCGACCTTGATCGCGATCAGCGCCGGCCGGTCGCCGACGTCCTTGCCAGCTTTGGTGCCATCGTTGTCCGGGTGCACCGCGTCGAGGGTCAATCTCGATTTCGACTGAAAGCGCTGCAAGCCGCGGGCGGGCTTGCTCTCGACCCGCACGAATTCGAACTGATCGCTCAGCATCGGGGTCACGTCGAGCCGGCCGATGAGTCTGGACGCGGTCACCGCTGCCGCGCTCACCTCCGGCTCGCCGTCGTAGTTCTCGTCGGTGACATCCACCTTCAGGCTGAAGCGGCCGCCGGGGTAGACCTCGATGGACGAACCGGACTCGTACACGGCTTCGACCTTGGCCGGCGCAAGATTGGTCACGTCGACGATAGCGTTGCGCGTGCCGGTGCCACCATCCACGTCCTTGACGACCACGGTGAACCACTCACGTAGCGGATTGCTCGGGGTGTCCTCGTACGGCACCGGCACGGTCAACGTGGCCTTCAGCAAACGGCTGACCGGGTCCAGCACCTTGTCGACGCTGACCTTGCTCGCCGCAATCGGCGACCCATACAGGCTGCCGGCCACGATCTCGTCCGCACCACCACAATGCGAGGCGACCACCTCCAGATCCAGGCTGCCGCCCGGCTCGACCCTGGCGCTGTCATTCTCGAAGCGGATCGATACCACATTCGGCGCTGCCGGCACTGCCTTCAGGCTATAGACCTGGTTCGCGACCTCGAAACGTTCCTCGTGCTCGGTGGCGGGCTTGAACGCGCGCACCCAGAAGCTATGGACTTCACCCACCGGCGCGGGAAAGCGGTCCACGACCAGCTTCGCCAGACGTCCCTCGGGATCGGGCAGCAACTCCAACCGAAGCCCATCCGGGGCTCCGTCTCCCAGGACCCATTCGTAGGGCCCATGACCGCCGACGATCTTGAGCGGCTTCTCGAATCGACACTGCACCGGCGCATCTTCGATACCGTCGCGCTCGGGCAGGATGGTCGCATACTCGTCGACCACATCGATCATCGACACCGCCTCGCTCGCAAAGAAGTCGCCCGTGGCTTCCAGGATCTCCAACGTCGAGACGAGCATCGCGTAGACATCGAGCACGATGGTGCTCTTCTCGGCGACCTCGGTTGCGATCCCCTTGGCGACGGTGACGGGCACAGTCTTGAGCAGATCGAGCATGATGTTGATGGCCAGATCCTCGACCAGCCCGGCAAAGTCGCCCCAGCCGTTGTTCGACTCATAGGCACGCCGGAAGGCATCGCTCAGCTCACCCGAGTGCAAGGCATAGCTGAGCCTGTTGAAGACCTGGATTACCGGCTCGCTGATGATCTCCTTGTCGATCGTCGAAACCACGGACACGGTATTGGCGACGACGTCGAAGGCGAAGGTGCGCGCCCACGGATCCGCGGAGCGCTGCAAGAATCGCAGTGTGTCGTCCTTGTATTCATCGGCGACGTTCGAGCCCAGACCCGGTCCATAGGCGAACAGACGATAACGGGTATCGCTGGCCGCACTGCCAAAGTCCAGATCGAATTGCACGCAGGACGGCGAGAAGAACTCACCGAGGCCGCCGCTGAGTGACTTGCCGACGCTCGCGAAGGCGGTGCGACTGCCGACGTGGATCAGCTCGGCCCGATCCTGCACATCGTCCGGCCGTGTGCCATCCGCCGGCACCTCTTCGACATACAACGATAACCGCCGCTTGCGATAGTTCGTGAACTGCACGGTTGCCGTGGACGGCGCCGTCGGGGTGGCGATGGTGGTCATGCCGTCGACCAGTGCTGGGCGGCCACCCGGCCGGAAGTCACCCGGATGCGCCACGAGCCTGGTGCAACCGTTCATCTCCTCGGTGGCCGGGGTAAGCGCCTGAGCGTGCAGCACATCCGACGGGTCGGCGGGATCCGCGCCGTCCCGCGGGCCACCCAGCACGCTCCGAATCCCGTCCAATGCCAGCGCCAGGGGTTGCTCGAGCGCCACGCGCTGACCGATCCAGCTACGCTGCTCCATCCATTGGCGTTCGATCTCGGCGGCGACCGGTAACAGCGCGCCGGACTGTTCGACCCCGGACCTGAAGGCCCGAAAGGCAGCGGGCTCGGCGCTCAACGTCTGTGGGGAGAAGAAGGCCAGGGCTTCGGCAGTGCTCTGCACATCCACGGTCAGGGCTCGATCCGGCTCACCGTCCACCGAGCCTGGAACGATCGCCATCAGCAGCGTCTCGCCGCTCACGGCGTCGAGCACGCTGACCAGCTGATTGCGGTAGCGCTTGCGCTCGATCTCGAAGCTGAAATCAGCGCGCAACGCACGGATGCGCCCGCTCGGTCCTCGCACAACCGTGTTGACCGGGTCGAATGCGGCCGGGAACACCACCTGACCGGATACCGTGTCCAGCACCTTGTCAGTGGGATCGACGACGTGCACGTGCACGGCCTCGCTGACCAACCCGCCCGCCACGGCACGCAGCGTGTGGATCCCCGGCAGCAGCGCAATCAACGCGCCCGCCTCATTGGAATCTAAGGCAACTGGGGGATCAGAGCCAATTGGGCGATCGAAGGCAACGGGATTGTCCGGCACCAGCGTGGCCCCTGGCTCGGGCACGGGATTGCCGTGGTTGTCGAAGGCCCTGATCGTGTAGCCGACACGTTCGCCGGGTGCGTACACCCGGCGCTCGAGCTCGAGCTCGAGCGTGGCCACCGCTTCGACGTCCGGCCCGTCATCGTCGACCGACCCCGCCGGTGTGAGTACGACATCGGTCAGGCTATCGGCCAGATCGGCCTTGCTCGTCGTCACCCGGGTCTGTGCGGCGTAGCTCTCCGACAGCAACGGCTCGGCCATCGAGCGTGTGTCGCGCAACAGGCCCTCCTGCAACAGGCCCAGCGCGCCGACCTGCGGCGTGACCAGGTACGCCGCGGTCGTCAGCCATGCCGTCAAGGCATGCCGAAACCGGCGTCGTCCACTTACGCTTCGCATACGGTCCTTCATCGCATCGTTCCTCGCGTGATGCGCTCGACCAGCCAGATTCGCAAACGGCTTGCACCGCGTGGAGCGCCGGGTGGCCTGTCACCACCCCACCTGACTTGCCAAGCGTCGTCCTCCCATGTGGGCGCGGCGCTCCATCGGGCAGACGTGACGGCCGGTCGACCGGATGCGGCCGGGGATGATGGAATAGTGGAACTGTGACGTGGTGCACCCCTATCGCGTGAATCAGATCACACATCGGCGCACGCCGGCCGCGACACTTGCCATCGGTCGGCCACCAGGTGCCGGGAGCTCGCCAGGTCGGGAAGCCCGGCTGGCGGTGAGTGCATCAGGCCTCACGGGGTATGCTCAGACCCGGTACCGCTGCGCCCGGGGGCCCAACGCCATCATCCGATCCACCACTTGAATCATCGTGAGGACGATCATGAACGAACCTGCCGCGAGTGGCCGCAACGGCCATCGAGCCGATATCTGCATGGTCATCGGCCTGGGTTCCATGGGCGGCGGCATCGCCCGTTCGATGCTGCGTGCGGGCCTGAAGGTCGCGGGTTACGACGTCAGTGACGAGCTGCAGGATGCCTTTCGCGCCGAGGGCGGGACGGATCTGCCACGCCCGCAGGCAGCGACGCAGGCTGCGGCGGTGGTCTGCGTGGTGGTCAACGCGCAGCAGACCGACAGCGTGCTGTTCGGCGACGATGGCCTGGCAGCGCACATGCAGCCGGGCAGCGTGTTCGTCTCCTGTGCCACGGTGCCGCCCGAGTTCGCCCGCGCCACCGCCGCGCGGCTGGCGCAATCGGGAATCGAGTATCTGGATGCACCGATCTCGGGCGGCTCGGCACGTGCCGGCGAGGGACGACTCACGGTCATGGCCTCAGGCTCCGCGGCAGCCTTCGAGCGCGCCGCGCCCGTGCTCGACGCAATGGCCGAGAAGGTCTTCAGGCTCGGCGACGAGGCCGGCCGCGGCTCGGCGCTGAAGGTCGTCAATCAGCTGCTCGCCGGCGTGCACATCGCGGCTGCCGCCGAGGCCGTGACCTTTGGCATGACCCAGGGCATCGATCCGGCGACCACGCTCGAGGTGATCTCCGAATGCGCGGGCGCGTCCTGGATGTTCGGCAATCGAGTGCCACACATCGTCGCCGGTGACTATACTGCGCACTCCGCGGTCGACATCTTCGTCAAGGACCTCGACATCGTCCTCGACGTCGCCCACCGGGCGCGCTTCTCGGCGCCACTCACCGCCGCCGCGCTACAGCAGTTCGTGGCCGCCAGCGGTGCCGGCTTCGGCCGGGAGGACGACGCCGCGGTCGCCAAGATCTACGCGCGCAACGCCGGCCTGAAGTTGCCCGGCGACTGATTCCCCGGCTACCGATCCCCCGGCGAGTCGTCTCCCGGTGAGTCATCCCCCGGCCGCGGTCGTCGCGCTGTCGGCCGGCCTGGCCCCAACCTCGAACATCACGGATACCGCAGACATGCTCAGATTCTCGGCGAACCTCGGCTTCCTCTGGACCGAGCTGGCACTGACCGAAGCGGTACGCGCCGCCGCCCGCGCCGGCTTCGATGCGGTCGAGTGCCATTGGCCCTACGAGATCCCCGAACAAGCGCTGACCCTGGTCCTTGCCGAGACGGGTCTGCCGATGGTCGGACTCAACACCGTGCGCGGTGATACGCAGGCCGGCGACAACGGCCTCGCCGCGATGCCGGGCCGCGAGCAGGAGGCACGCGCAGCCATCGATCAGGCGGTCGACTATGCAGCCGCCACCGGTACCCGCAACGTGCATGTCATGGCCGGCAAGCCCGACGACCCGCTCGCCGCCCGCAAGATCTACGTGCAGAATCTGCGCTACGCCGCGGAACGTGCCGCTGCCGTCGGCGTAGGTATTCTCATCGAGCCGCTCAATCATCGCGATGCGCCGGGCTATTTCCTACGCGAGGTCGAGCAAGCCGCCGGAATCATCGGCGAGGTGGGCGCGGACAACCTGCGTATCATGTTCGACTGCTATCACGTGCAGATCATGCAGGGCGATCTCATCAAGCGTATCGAGTCGCACCTGCCCTTGATCGGTCACATCCAGTTCGCGGCGGTCCCCAGTCGACAGGAGCCGGACGAGGGTGAGCTGTGCTTCGAGCGATTGCTCGCCGTGGTCGACGCGATGGGCTACGACGGCTATATCGGCGCCGAGTACAAGCCACGGGCATCGACCGACGCAGGTCTGGGCTGGTTGTCGGCGTACCGGCGCTGAGCCCGTTCGGGCAATGCCACGAGGCGCCTGTCGCGCCTAGTGCGACTGCCAGCGTTTGACCAGCTCGTCGTACTCGATGGTACGGCCAGGCGGCTTCTCGTTGATGAGCATGGCTTTGGGCGCGCCGGGCCTATGCAGCCAGATGGACGGATCGATCTTCTCGTTCAGACGCGGCCCACAGCCGCCATACAGCCGCGAGCGCTCATCGGCAAACTGCATCGAGCGCATCATCTCATCCATACGCTCGGCCAGCCCGTCCATGGCCTGCTGCGGGGTGAGCACTCCGGAATTCACCTGGCCTATCTGCTGCCACCACAGCGGTGCCAGGCGCGGGTAGTCCGGCACGTTGATACCGGTCGGACTCCAACGCACCCGGTCGGGAGAACGATAGAACTCGACCAGCCCGCCCAGGCTCGGTGCTCGCTGGGTGAATGAATCATGGCGAATGTCGCTGTCCCGGATGGGGGTCAGACCGACATGGGTCTTGCGCAGCGATACGGTCTTGCTGACGGTGAACTGGGCATACAGCCAGGCCGCCTTGCGTCGCTTCAACGGTGTCGATTCGAACAAGGTCCAGGCACCGGCGTCCTGATAGCCCAGCTTCATACCCGGCTCCCAGTACGGTCCATGTGGTGAGGGTGCCATCCGCCACAGTGGCAGACCGCTCTCGTCCACGGTGTTGTTGCCCTCTCGCCGTGGCGCCACCATCCTCGCGGTGAAGGCCGTGTACCAGAAGATCTGCTGCGCCACGTGCCCCTGGGCGAGCGCGGGCAGCGACTGATAGAAGTCATAGTTGGCGGCGCCGGGCGGTGCGTACTTGCGCAGCCACTCGTCCC
>JAGRHX010000025.1 GCA_020444775.1 Gammaproteobacteria bacterium | reverse complement strand
GACGTGTTCAACGTGCTGCTGCAGGTCCTGGAGGACGGTCGTCTCACCGATGGTCACGGACGCACCGTGGACTTTCGCAACACGGTGATCGTGATGACCTCCAACCTCGGCTCGCATCTGATTCAGGAGAAGGCGCAGAGCGGAGACACCCGCGGTATGCGTAGCGCGGTGCTCGATGAGGTGGGTCGGCATTTCCGTCCCGAGTTCATCAACCGGGTCGACGAGCTGGTGGTGTTCGAGCCGCTCAAGCGCGAGCAGATCCGCGCCATCCTCGACATCCAGCTGGCCGGTCTGAACCAGCGACTGGAGAGCCAGGACTACACCCTGGAGCTCAGCGAGGCGGCCCGCGATCGTCTGGCCGAGGCAGGCTTCGATCCGGTGTACGGAGCGCGACCGCTGAAGCGGGCCATCCAGCAGCGCCTGGAGAACCCGTTGGCGCAGTCGCTGCTGCGCGGCGAGTTCATGCCAGGCACCCGGATCGTCGTCGACGCCGACGGCGAGAACCTGACCTTCAGCCAGCAGACCCGCGAAGCCGCGTGAGCACAGCCGCCCCGAATCAGTTGCTCCTGAGCTTGATTCGGGGCGGTACTCACGGCGTTGTCGGAACCTTCACAAGCGCTGGTTCATGCCATCCATGGGATGAATCAGCAGCGGGTTGCGCGTGCGCAGCAGTTCGGGGCGGACGACCCCATGCAATCGCATGCATGCAATCACCGCCGGACGTCGTGTCAACGGCGTGATTCGCCGCGCCACGCACAGATCGCCAGCGGCCGGCCGATACCCTGCTGTGTAGGGCCTGGTCGAGGGCCCGAATCGACTGCGCCCGAGCCAGCTCCCGCCGACACCGACGACCGCGACGTCGCGGCGTGTCGGATCGGGCATTACGCGACACACAGCACGAAATTCACGATTGGAATCGGCTACAAGACCGATTCAGGCTCACGTTGGCCAATTTCCGGTCGATCCACTAGTATTGGATTGTTTTTGCTAACTTCTTTCGGGGAGCTGGGGCTCGGATATGGCGGTCTCTACGGCGAAGGTGGCGCTCACCGGTCTCGCACGCAAGCTGGTGCTGGACGGTCTTCTGGACGACGATACAGCGGTCAGGGCCTGGGAGAGCGCGCTGGCGGAGAAGGTGCCCTTCGTTCGCTATTGCGTCGAGCACAAACTGGTCGACGCACCGATCGTCGCGCAGCTGGCGGCCGAGGAGTTCGGTGTGCCGGTGGTCGATCTCAATGCCCTTCAGGTCGACGCCGACGCGGTGAAGATGGTGCAGGAACGCATCATTCGCAACCACCAGGCACTGCCCATCTACAGACGCGGCAAGAAGCTGTTCGTCGCGGTCGCCGACCCCACCAATCTGCAGGTGCTGGACGAGATCCGTTTCGCCACCAGCCACTCCACTGAAGCCATCCTGGTCGAGGCCGACAAGCTCGCCCGGGTCATCGACCACGCGCTCGAAGCCGCCGACACGTCGATGGACATGGGCGACGAGGAGGACTTCGAGGATCTGGAAGGCCTGGAGGTCGCGGAGGAGGCAAGCGACGACGACCCGGGCGCCATGGACGTCGACGACGCGCCAGTGGTGAAGTTCGTCAACAAGGTGCTGCTCGATTGCGTCAAGCGTGGCGCCTCGGATATCCACATCGAGCCGTACGAGAAGTTCTGCAGGGTCCGCTTCCGTATCGACGGCGTGCTGCGGGAGGTGGCCAAGCCACCGCTGCAGCTGGCGACCAAGATCACCGCGCGTATCAAGGTGATGTCGCGTCTGGACGTCTCCGAACGGCGCGTGCCGCAGGACGGACGTATCAAGCTCAAGCTGTCCAAGACCAAGTCCATAGACTTCCGGGTCAACACCTGCCCGACGCTGTACGGTGAGAAAACCGTCATGCGTCTGCTCGATTCGAGCATGAGCATCCCGCTTGAAGCGCTCGGCTATGAGGAGTTCCAGCTCGACATCTTCAAGCGCAATCTGTTCAAGCCCTATGGCATGTTCCTGGTCACCGGACCGACCGGTAGCGGCAAGACGGTGTCCCTGTACAGCGGCATCAATCTGCTGAACAAGGTCGACATCAACATCTCCACCGCCGAGGACCCGGTCGAGATCAACCTGCCCGGAGTCAACCAGGTGCAGGTCGACGAGCGCACCGGCATGGATTTCTCCAAGGCGCTCAAAGCCTTCCTGCGTCAGGACCCGGACATCATCCTGGTCGGTGAGATCCGGGACCTGGAGACCGGCAACATCGCCATCAAGGCGGCCCAGACCGGGCACATGGTGATGTCCACCCTGCACACCAACGACGCACCGCAGACCCTGACCCGGATGGTGGACATGGGCATCAAGCCATTCGCCATCGCCACCGCCGTCAACGTGATCACCGCGCAGCGGCTGGGTCGCAAGCTGCACTCGTGCAAGCACCCGGTGGACGTGCCCGCCGAGGCCCTGCTCAAGGAGGGGTTCACACAAGCCGATATCGACAGTCCCGATTTCCAGGTCTATGGTCCGGGCGGCTGCGACCAGTGTCACGAGGGCTACAAGGGGCGGGTCGGCATCTACCAGGTGATGGAGATCTCCGAGCCCATGCGGCGCATGGTCATGGAAGGCAAGAACGCCATCGATATCGCCGACCAGGCCGATCGAGAAGGCATTCCCGACATTCGCCGCTCGGCGCTGCGCAAGTGCATGGACGGCGTCATCGGCATCGACGAAATGAACCGGGTCACGCAGGAGTAAGCTACACATGGCGCAGGCCGCGGCAAAAGCCAACATGTTTGTCTGGGAAGGAACCGACAGACAGGGCAGGAAGGTCAAGGGTGAGATGTCGGGCAACAGCGACGCGCTCGTCAAGGCGGTGTTGCGTCGACAGGGCATCAATCCGGTCAAGGTCAAGAAGAAGTCGAAGCCGCTGTTCGGCGGCAACGGCGGCAAGAAGATCACCACCAAGGACATCGCGGTGTTCAGCCGTCAGATGGCAACCATGATGTCCTCGGGTGTGCCGCTGGTGCAGTCCTTCGAAATCGTCGGTCGTGGCCATGAGAACCCGCGCATGCAGGATCTCGTCCTCAACGTGAAGGCCGAGGTCGAGGCGGGCAACACCCTCGGTGACTCACTCGCCAAGCATCCGCTGTACTTCGACAACCTGTTCGTGAACCTGGTCCGAGCCGGTGAGGCTGGCGGTATTCTAGAGACGCTGCTCGACAAGATCGCCACCTACAAGGAGAAGACCGAGGCGATCAAGGGCAAGATCAAGAAGGCGATGTTCTACCCGGCGGCGGTTCTGATCATGGCCTTCGTGATCACCGCCGTGCTGATGATCTTCGTCATTCCTCAGTTCGGGGCGATGTTCAAGGATTTCGGTGCCGAGCTACCGGCCTTGACCAAGATGGTCATGAGCATGTCCGATTTCTTCGTCGAGTATTGGTGGGCGATATTCGGCGGTATCGGTGGCGTGATTTTCGGCTTCATCTCCCTGAAGAAGCGCAGCAAGCGCTTCCGCGACATCATGGACCGCGTGTCCCTGAAGCTGCCGGTGCTGGGGGATATCGTCGAGAAGGCCACCATCGCACGCTTCGCCCGGACCCTGTCGACCATGTTCGCGGCCGGGGTGCCGCTGGTGGAAGCCATGGACTCGGTGGCCGGTGCCGCCGGAAACCTCGTCTACGGCAACGCGATCCTGCGCATGCGCGACGAGATTGCCACCGGCCAGCAGCTGCAGGTGGCGATGCGTGATACCGGGCTGTTCCCGAACATGGTCGTGCAGATGGTGGCCATCGGTGAGGAGTCGGGCTCCATCGACCAGATGCTGGGCAAGGTCGCCGACTTCTACGAGGAGGAGGTGGACAACGCGGTGGATGCCATGAGCAGCCTGATTGAGCCGATGATCATGGCAATTCTGGGCGTGCTCATCGGTGGCCTGGTGGTCGCCATGTACCTGCCAATCTTCAAGATGGGCGAGGTGGTCGGCTGATCCGACCGCCGCCGCTTCGACACGTCCGGGCTTGAATCCTACCGGCGCGCGCACCGCTGGGGGGCAACGTCGGCGTACTCACGCGTCGACGCGCGGCTGCGACGCGTGCCAGGAGTTCTGTGCTGGATCAGGATCACGCTGCTATATGCGGCACCGATAGACCTGTCGAAATCCTCCTCGCGGTCGATATCCGAAGCAGTAGAGGTTGACCTGGTCGCTGACGCACCAGACTCCGATCATGCCCGGCCGGGACCGCGGTCGAGCCTGTCTGCTCGCCGCGCGCAATGCCAGCTCCAACCCGGGCCACCCGACCCGTGCCGTGGCCTGCACCGACCAGCAATCACGAGGTCCATTCATCGTGCAGCCGCTCATCGACCTGTTCAGGGAGAGCCCCACCTTCTGGATCGCCTGCAGCACCTTTCTCGGGCTTTGCGTGGGCAGCTTTCTCAACGTCGTAGCCTATCGTCTGCCGATCATGATGGAGCGTCGCTGGCGCAATGACTGCGGTGACTATCTCGCCGACCTGAGCGTGCCCGACACGCTGGTATCGGCCCGAGACGAGCTGGCCCCGATTCTGAGTGGCGTGCAGGGCAGCGAGCCGGCCTTCGACCTGGTGAAGCCACGCTCCGCCTGTCCTGCCTGCGGGCATGCCATAAAGGCCAGGGAGAACATTCCGGTCCTGAGCTGGCTGCTGCTGGGCGGCCGCTGCTCGGCCTGTAGGACACGCATTCCGGTGCGCTACCCGTTGGTCGAGCTGACCGGCGCCGCGCTGGCCGCGCTCGCCGCCTGGCACTTCGGCTTCGGCGCGCAGGCGGCCTGGTCGATGTTGCTGCTGTGGGCGTTGCTGGCGCTCAGCCTCATCGACCTGGACCGGCAGCTGCTGCCCGATGACATCGTCCTGCCGACCCTGTGGCTGGGCCTGGGCGTGAACCTGTTCGGTGTGTTCGTGCCGCTTCAGGACGCGGTCATCGGTGCGATTGCGGGTTACGGTGTGCTCCGCGCGGTGTTCGAGCTGTTCAAGCTGGCCACCGGTAAGGAGGGCATGGGCTTTGGTGACTTCAAGCTGCTGGCGATGCTCGGCGCCTGGATGGGCTGGCAGCAGCTTCCCACCATCATCATCATCTCGTCCGTGGTCGGCGCGGTCATCGGCATCACCTTGATCCTGGTTCGTGGTCAGGACAAGAACGTGCCGATTCCATTCGGCCCGTTCATTGCAATGGGCGGCATCATCTGTCTGTTCTGGGGCGACACACTGATTCACACCTACCTTGGCAAAAGCGCCTGGTAGCCGCCTTGCCGCACGACCAGCACGTCCTCGCCCCTAGCGCATGGGTACGCAGGTCCGGTGCAATCGGTCTGTAATCCACGTTTTGATGCCTTGCGGCATCCCCGCCATCGGTGGAACAATCGATGGATTACGTCTGATGGTTATAGCGCCCAAAGCGCATGAGCGAATCTTCCGAATCCTGGATCGTGTACGAACAGCCACTCGGTGAGCGAGTGCGGACCATGTTGCGTCTGGAGCACCTGTTCTCACGCATCTCGACAATGATGCCCAGCCATGAAACCTGGGGCAGCCGCATCGCGGTGGAATCGCTCATCGATGTGCTGGCGGTGATCGGCCGCACCGACATCCGTAAGGAGCTGGTCAAGGAGCTGGAACGACACACCGCCACCATGGAGGCACTCCAGGTCAATCCGAACGTGGACCCACGCAAGCTGGGTCAGGTGCTGGAAGAGTTGAACACCACCCTGACCGAGCTGAAGGGCACGGATGCCGGATTCGGGCAGGAGCTGCGTAACGACGAGCTCGTCAATGCGGTCCGTCAACGTAGTAGCATGCCGGCTGGCACCTGTGACTTCGATCTACCCGCTTACCACTATTGGCTGTCGCAGCCACCGGAGCTGCGGCAACAGGATCTGAGCTACTGGAACCGCAGCTTCGATCTACTCAGGCGTGCGGTAGCGCTGTGTCTGCATCTGGTCCGCAGCAGTGGCGGCGCGAGCTCGGAGATCGCCACCGGTGGCTTCTTCCAGCGTAGCCTCGAGTCGGCCACGCCCTGTCAGATGATTCGTGTGCGTGTGCCGTTCGAGCTCGAAGCCTTCCCGGAGATCAGCGCCGGACGCCATCGATTCACCGTTCGCTTCATGTGCCAGCAGAACACCGCTGAACGCCCACTACAGACCGATTTCGACGTGCAGTTCGTGTTGTCCTGTTGCTTCATCTGACGGAGCCCTCATGAGCACCGCCGCATACATCTTCGACGTCAGCCAGGCCGATTTCGTCGAGCGTGTGATCGAGGCCTCGCATCGACAGCCGGTGCTGGTGGATTTCTGGGCCGAGTGGTGCGGCCCCTGC
>JAGRHX010000273.1 GCA_020444775.1 Gammaproteobacteria bacterium | reverse complement strand
TCTTGTCCTTCTCGACCGTCGGGTCCTCGAAGCGGCGCCCGATCAGGCGCTTCACGGCGAAAACGGTGTTCTCGGGATTGGTTACGGCCTGGCGCTTGGCCGGCTGGCCGGTGAGCCTCTCGCCGTCCTCGGTGAAGGCGACGATGGAGGGAGTGGTGCGCGCGCCCTCCGCATTCTCGATGACGCGGGGCGACTTGCCTTCCATCACGGCGACGCAGGAATTGGTGGTTCCCAGATCGATGCCGATCACTTTACCCATAATGCTACCTCTTCTTTCCGGCAGACTGCCCGGACCCGTTCCTTCGGCACCCGGATGCGTTCGCCGTCATGCGGCCGACGCGTCGCAGTCCCCACAGGGAGTTGCTTGACCTGCCCTATCACGCAACCCGTGAATCAGGCTTTCGCGGGCTATATAGGAAGAGGCCGGCGGGGCCGCAAGCCGACAGTGGCCGGCCATTTTCGCGCAGCCATTCTCGCCGCTTGCGCGAAAGTCTTCATCCTCGCACGATCGAAGCTTCCAGCGCCGGGCCCGTCTTCAGCGTCTGCAGCACCACGCAATAGCGCTCGGTGAGCTGGACGATCTTCCGCAAGGCCTCCTCGGGCGCATCGGCGGCGATATCGAAATCGATACGCAGCGCGCTGAAGCCGACCGGCGCATCCTTGGCCACGCCCAACGTGCCACGGAAGTCGAGATCACCCTCGACACGCACGTTGGAACGGGTCAGGGCCACCCCGAACGCGGTGGCGACCGCCTGCAGGGTCACCCCGGCGCAGGCGGCCAGGGCCTCGAGCAGCATGTCCCCGGAGCAGGCCTGAGTGCCGGGTCCGCCGGTCGCCGGATGCAGACCGGCCTCGACCAGACCCTGAGCGGTCTGGACACGGCAGGCGACCCCGTCCACTCCGTTGGATTCGGCGCGCAAGGTGATGACGGCGTCCTGCGGAGACTCGCGATACCTGTCCTTGATTGGCGCCTGCAAGGCTTTGAGTGTCTCGGCATCCATCGTCTCCCCTCCTTCGCTGTTTGCTGCCCGGCTGGACGGCTGCTGCCGGACATGGCGTGATCCCAGGGTATGTGGCGGTTCCACGACCTCCGATGAGAATTCAGCCCTGCCGCAACGCCGACCAGACCCGCTCTGGCGTCGCCGGCATGTCAAAGTGCGTCGCACCCGTTTCACGCGCGAGCACATCGACGATCGCGTTCATGACCGCGGGTATGGACCCCGAGCAACCAGCCTCTCCACAGCCCTTGGCACCGAGTGGATTGGTGGTCGCCGGCACCGGGTGGGTGTTGAAGGCGAACGTGGGGAGATTGTCGGCGCGTGGCATCGTGTAGTCCATGAAGGACCCGGTGAGCAGCTGACCGTCCGCGTCGTATTGCGCGTTCTCCATCAGCGCCTGGCCGAGCCCTTGCGCGACGCCGCCATGCACCTGTCCCTCGACCAGCATCGGGTTGATGAGATTGCCGAAGTCATCGACGATCGTGTACCGGTCGATGTGGACCACGCCGGTCTCCGGGTCGATCTCCACCTCGACGACATGGCAGCCATTGGGAAATGCCGACGGTGGTGGCTCCTCGACCAGCTCGGCATCGAGGCTCTGCGGCACATCGTCGGGCAGTCCGTTTCGCGCATGCGCGGCAAGTTCCATGATCGACACCGACCTATCGGTGCCGACGACGCTCAGCCGCCCCTGGTCGAGCTCGATGTCCACCGGCGCCGCCTCCAGCACGTGCGCCGCGAT
>JAGRHX010000272.1 GCA_020444775.1 Gammaproteobacteria bacterium | reverse complement strand
GCGATGGCCGAGGACGCGCCGCTGCTGTTCGAGGACATGACCACGCGCGGGGTCGAGCCGGCGCCGACCAAACCTTCGAACGTCTCCAAGAAGATGGAATTCAAGATCGGCGATCTGGACGCCGGCTTCGCGGCCGCCGACGAGGTGGTCGAGAAGGAGTTCAAGACCGCCACCGTGCACCAGGGCTACATCGAGCCGCACGCCTGTCTGGCGCGCTACGACAGCGACGGCCAGGGTGAAATCTGGAGCTCCAGCCAGGGCCACTTCGTGGTGCGCAACCTCACCGCCAAGCTGGTCGGCATGAAGCTCAGCGACCTGCGCGTGCACCCGGCCGAGATCGGCGGCGGCTTCGGCGGGAAGACCGTCGTGTATGTCGAGCCGGTGGCCATGGCGCTGTCGAAGAAATGCGGCCACCCGGTGCGCATCACCATGAGTCGTGAGGACGTGTTCAAGGCCTCCGGTCCGACCTCGGGCTCGTCCATGAAGGTCAAGATGGGCATCAAGAAAGACGGCACCATCACCGCCGCCGAGGGCATCTTCAAGTTCCAGGCCGGTGCCTTCCCGGGCTCGCCGGTGATGAACGCCTGTCTGTGCGCCTTCGCCCCCTACTCGATCGAGAACCAGCATTCGATCGGCTACGACGTGGTCTGCAACCGGCCGAAGGCGGCCGCCTACCGTGCACCGGGCTCGCCGATCTCGGCGTTCGCGGTCGAGAGCGTGATTGACATCCTGTGCAAGAAGATCGGCAAGGATCCGCTCGAGGTACGGATGAAGAACGCCGCCGACGTCGGCACCAACATGATCTTCGGACCAAAGCTCGCCCACGGCGGTTACAAGGAGACCGTGCAGGCCTGCATGGATCACCCGGCCTACAAGATCAAGCTGGGGCCGAACCAGGGTCGTGGCGTGGCCTCAGGCTACTGGTTCAACGGCGCCGGCGAATCGGGTGCCACCGTCTACATCAACAACGACGGCACCGTGACCGTCTCGACCGGCAGCGTCGACGTAGGTGGTTCCCGCGCCTCCATGGCGCTGATGGCGGCCGAGACCTTCGGCGTGCCCTATGACCAGATCCGGGCCATTGTCGGTGACACCACCGCTGTGCCATACACGCATGTCACCGGTGGCTCGCGGGTCACCTATGCCACCGGCATCGCGGTCGTCGAAGCCGCCAAGAAGTGCATCGACGAGCTGCGCAAGCGCGCGGCCATGATCTGGGACGTGGATGTCGAAGGGGTCATCTGGGAGGACGGTCAGGCCAAGCCCGCCAGCACCAACGTCGGTGACTTCGATCCCCTCAGCCTCAGGGAGTTGGCGGCCAAGGCGGCCGCCACCGGTGGTCCGGTCGGCGCCACCGGTTCGGTCAACGCCGGCGGTCAGGCGCCCGGCTTCTCGACCCAGTTCTGCGACGTCGAGGTGGATCCAGAGACCGGCAAGGTCACGATCCTGCGCTTCATCGCTGCTCAGGACGTGGGCAAGGCGATCCACCCGAGCTACGTCGAAGGCCAGATCCAGGGTGGTGTGGTGCAGGGCATAGGCTGGGCCCTGAACGAGGAGTACATCTACAACGACAAGGGCCAGCTCGATAACGCGGGCTTCCTGGACTACAGGATCCCGGTAGCCTCGGACCTGCCGACCATCGAGGCGGTGATCGTCGAGGTACCGAACGAGAACCACCCGTTTGGCGTGAAGGGCGTTGGCGAGGTCAATATCTGTCCGCCCATGGCGGCGATAGCCAATGCCATCGCGGCGGCCGTGGGCCGGCGTATGGACTCGCTACCGATGTCGCCGCCCAAGGTCCTGGACGCGATCGAGAATCGCAAGCAAACCGAGCTGTAAGCACTCAGCTCTGGCGGCGGACGGGGCTCACCGGCCTCGTCCGTCGCGGCCGGTGCTCACGGCTCGTGTCGATAGCACCTATCGATAGCACAGGAGAAAACGCCGTGTCCGTTCGTGTCGTACTGTCGCAGGGGTTCAGCATGGCCCATACCAAGGGCCAACACGAATTCCAGATAGAGGCCAAGAACCTGCGCGGCGTGATCAAGGCGTTGGACGAGCGCTTCCCGGGGCTCGGTCAATACCTCGAAGAGGAGACCACCGTCGCCATCGACGGGCAGATCCACGAGACCGCTTACTTCCAGCCCCTCAAGGATGGCAGCGAGGTGTTCTTCCTGCCCAAGATCGAAGCGGGCTGAGAGCGGGCGACACGCCCGATCCCAGCCTCGGTATTCCGGATTTGGGCAACCCGGTTTGGAGTAACCCGGATTGGCCAGTATCTGACCTCGGCCCCGACGGATCCCGCATTGCGCTCACGAGCGCTCCGCCGGCTGAAGCCTCAGATCAGAACCGATAGCCTACGCCGATACCAATCACCAGTGGATTGACGTCCACGTCCACCTTGATGGGACCCAGCGCCGAGTTGGCGGTCGCCGTGGTATCCATGTCGATATACTTGAGATCGGCGTTCAGGTACCAGCGGTCGTTGATCTGGTAGTCGGCGCCCACCTGCAGCACGAAGCCGAGCGAATCGTCCAGATCGACGCCTGACAGCCCCAGTGTGGCACGTCCGTTGTCGGTGGGTTTGGCGTCGATGAACTTCGTGTAGTTCAAGCCCACGCCCAGATAGGGCTTGAAGGTCTGTTGGGGCATGAAGTGGTACTGCAGGATCAGCGCCGGCGGCAAGGCCCGCGCGGTCAAGATGGTGCCGGGTGCAACGCCGGCCAGCGTGCCGGTGGAATCGATGTCGTGCTTGGAGGTGACATCGAGCAACAGCTCGGCACCGATGTTGTTGGTGAACATGTAGGTGAAGTCGATATCCAGGGTGAATCCGGTATCCACTTCCACACCGCTGCCGGCCAGCGGCGCGCCGCCCACGTTCACTACACCACTGTCATCGAGCGGCACCACCGCCGCCAGCCGTCCCCGGACCAGCCAATCTCCCTGCTTGATCGCAGCGGCAGGCTGGACACCGGCCGCAGCAACTACCAGCGTCGCCGCAGCAAGCAGTGACCGCTTCAATTTCATCGCAATGCTCCTGGATTGATTGAGTGCACCGAATCGGATTCGGTGGACAGATTGTAAGGAACACCGCAAGAAACGTTAGTTGATCCAGATCGGGCAGAACACTCGACTACGTGGAAGTACCTAGCCCCACGACGCGTGGTGACGACTCGCTATGGCTGCGGATCGAGATGGAACATCATCCACCCAACAGTTGCGCGTAGCTGCTTCGACCGCGCGCCGGGGCGGACCCTCGGCGACCGCGCCGCGGGCTTCATTTGCCCCGCGACGGTGGCGCGGTGCTGACGAAGCTGTCACGCCTGCTCAGCGCCTGCACGTAGCGGCTGACGTTTGGGAAGCGGCTCAGCATCTCCTGTCCCTGTGGAAAGCCGGCGAAGGTCGCGAGCATCGGCAGCAGGTTGATATCGGCGTAGGTGAGTCGCTCGCCGACCAGGAAATCGTGTCCGGCCAACGCCGACTCCAGCGGTTGCAGCGCCGTCTCGATCTTCGGCAACGCGGCATTGATGCGCGCCGTGTCAGGCCCCTTCTGCTTGTCCGCGAACACCGTCGGCACGACGAACTCACGCATCACGTAGCGGTCCACCTGGGCGTTGCCGTAAGACACCCACTGCTCGACCAGTCCCGCCTCACGCGGCTCCCCGGGCAGGAAACGCGGCCCGTCGAAGGCCTTGTCGATATAGGTCGCGATGGCCTTGGACTCGAACAGGCACAGATCGCCGTGACGCAGACACGGCACCTGCCCCGCCGGATGAATCGCCTTGGCGTCGGCGGAATGCGGCATGGCGGGATTGAGCGTGTAGGCCACCCCTTTCTCCACGCACAACATACGAATCGACCGCACGTAGTTCGACAACGGCAGTCCGATGATTTCCAACTCGGGCATGGCGTGAGCTCCACTAGCGATACCAAGGGCGTGGGCATCATGTGCAGGCGCCGATGCTCGCGTCAATCCGGTCCACGGGTGACACTGATACGCGACGCCATGGATAATGCGAACGAGCCATCAGCGAAAAGAGTCCTGGCCATGAGCGATATGTCGAGTTCCACTTCGAAGCCCACATCCGGCACCACGTCGAGTCTGGTGCTGCTGGACATCGAAGACCGCGGTGAGGCCGGTCGCGTCGCGCGTGTGACCTTCAACAACCCGACCAAGCGCAACGCGCTGGGCGTCGAGGGCAAGGCCCGCTTCATCGAGCTGATGGCATCGATCAAGCACGACCAGAGCCTGCGCGCGCTGGTCGTGACCGGTGCCGGCGATCGGGCCTTCGTCGGTGGCAGCAACCTGGCGCAGATGAAGGACTATGACCTGGACCGGGCCGAGGCTTCCGCCACCCTCACCCATCGCATGTGCGACGCGCTGCGTCAGTTCCCGGTGCCGACCATCGCTCGCATCAACGGCTATTGCTTCGGCTCGGGCATGGAGCTGGCCGCATGCGCCGACATGCGGGTGGCCACGCGCAGCGCCCGCTTCGGCATGCCCGAGGTGCGCTTCGGGATACCGTCTGGCATGGAGGCGTCCGTTCTGCCTCGTCTGATCGGCTGGGGCAAGGCCTGCGAACTGGTATTGACCGGCGACCATATCGATGCGGAGCACGCCTACCGCATCGGTTTCCTGGAAAGGCTGGTGGACGACGAGCGCGACGCCGACGGCCATGCCCAGGTGGCGTTGGATGCCGCCGTGGAGAGCTGGCTGCAGTCGATACTGGCCTGTGGACCGAACGCGGTGCGGATCCAGAAGCGCCTTATCATGGACTGGGACCGGATGGGCGTGACCGACGGCGCGCGGGCCGGCATCCAGGCATATGTCCGGGCCTATGAAAGCGACGAGCCGTATCGGATGATGAGCGCCTTCGTGAACCGCAAACGCAATCCGTCGCAATGACCGGTGCCGCCCTCGAAGCGGTCCACGCAATCAGGAGAATGCCTCATGGCTCAGAGCAGCTACACCGTCAAGGCCTTCAACTATGCCGAGGATTCGGACAACCGCATCCACAGCGACGAGGTCGCCTCACAGTACGGATTCAGCGGCGGCCTGGTGC
>JAGRHX010000271.1 GCA_020444775.1 Gammaproteobacteria bacterium | reverse complement strand
CGCTTCTTCGGCCACGGATCGGGGAAGAAGATCAATAGGCTGTCGATGGTTCCCGGCGCGAATGCCTGACTCAGGATCTCCACGCCATCGCCGTGCAGGATGCGCAGATTGCGCAGCGACGCTGCCGCCGCCAGCGACATCAAACGACCGATGCCGGGCGTATGCACCTCGATGCCGATGAAGCCATGCTGCGGCTGCGCCTGTGCAAGTTCGATGAGCGAATCACCCATCCCGAAACCCAGCTCGACAACCAGCCGCTCACAGCCCGGAAACAGCCTCGATAGGTCGACTCGATCCTGCGCATCGAGTCCGAACTCGGGCCACCACCGCTCGAGGGCACGCTGCTGACCGACAGTGACCCGTCCGCGCCGCGTGACGAAACTCCGCACCCGAGCCTGGATATGCTGCTGGTTGTCGCTGCAAAATGTCATGCTCAACTTCTGGTTTTGCCGGCAAGTTTATGAAGTCGCGAAAGAATCCGTTTAACTCAGTCTGAAAAAGCTGCTACATTACATCGTCAAAGTGTCTAGCACTTGGCATCAGTGATCGATGCGCCAGGTGGTGGCTTTGGCTTAAGCTTCACGCCAGCGTTTCTCGGTCCAGGTGATCGTGCAACGCAACATCCCCGAATTCGGTCAGCCTGACGCGAACAGGCGCCCGGGCTCGGGGGACGACAGCCGACGGACGTGACATCGTAGTCCAGGACGATTCCCGATTGGTCCGGCATCATTCAAATCCGGAGCGGAACCGGTCGCATCGAATCGCCCCGGTCGCTACCGTCGTCCTGGCCGCTTCGGTTCGCAACACGATCTCGGGCAGACCAACGGGTGATTCGGCGCCGAGTCCTGGAGTCGTCACGGACACGGATCAGGCGCGGGGTGGCCACGGACAGGGAAGAGAAAGGCCGTCAATGCTGTACATGGATGAACGAGCACCAGCCTTCCCCCCAGTACCGAACCAGGACAAATCTGCGAAGATGCGCAAGAACTAGCTACGCGGGCTCAGGAGTGTCTCACAAGCAGCCGTCAATCGTCGTCGTGGATGACAGCCCCGCTTCGATCTCACTATATGAGCGAAGCACGGCCGAGCTCGACGTCGAACTCATCACGTACATCTCCCCCACGGAAGGGCTGGAGTACCTGGAGAGCCATGACGCTGACCTTGTCTTCTTGGGTAACTTCATGCGTGAGATCGATGGGTTGTCGCTACTTCGACGAATGCGGACCCTGCCGCGCCACGCACAGACGCCGGTAATCGTCATGACTTCGAAGGACTACGCCCAGGATCGCACGCTGGCCCGGCAGCTCGGCGCGCTCGAGTATCTGGTCAAACCGCTGCGCTCCCAGGAGATCCGCGAGGTCATCCTTCGACTCATAGGTGCTCGGCCGTCCGACGGGCACTGAGCGGTGACAGAGAACTTCCTCCGATTCTGGGGCGTACGCGGCTCCTACCCATCACCCTATCCGAGCCACATGGGTATCGGCGGTAACACGCCTTGCGTCGAGCTGAGGCTGGGCGATGAGATCGTCATTCTCGACGCCGGCACCGGTATCATCCCGCTGGGCAATCAGCTCGCCTCACAGACCGAGCTGCGTCGGCTCCACATCCTGTTGACCCACTATCATTGGGACCACATCTCGGGATTGCCGTTCTTCGTACCAGCCTTCATGCCGGGCTTCGAGATCAGCATGCACGGGCCCGCCGAGAGTGCCGAGGAGCTCAAGGGTCATCTGGATGCGCAGATGCGCGCGCCCTACTTCCCCGTGGAGACAGAAACCTGGCTCGCCTCGATCGATTACTTCGCGGGCAACGATCGGCCGATCAAGGTCGGTCCGGCATCCATCAGCACCTTCGTGCTGCATCACCCAGGTCTCACCGTCGGCTACCGGATCGAGATCGCCGGCCGGGTGATCCTGTACGCGCCCGATAACGAGGTCTTCTTCATCAACCAGTCCATTGACAAGCGCAAGGACGAGTTCGACGAAGAGGAACGCAGCCTGCTGGAGGTGATGAAAGCCGAGCACAAGCTACGCGTCATCGAATTCATGCAGGATGCCGACATCCTGATCCACGACGCCCAGTACACACCGAAGGATTACTCAGCGAAACGAGGCTGGGGACATTCCTGCTACATAGACACGGTGAACGCGGCCATCGATGCCGGGGTCAAGGACCTGTTCCTGTTCAGCTACGACCCCAACTACGACGACAACGCCATCGCCGCCCTGCATCAGAGCACCCTGGACATCATCACCGAGCGCTGCTCTCAGCTGCGCTGCCACATGACCCATGAAGGCTTGATCGTGCCGATCGGCGGCTGAGCCGGCCAAGCCTTCTGCAACCGGTGGCTTCAGCCACTCCTGCCGATCGCGGCAGCGTTGTCGATGCGCCGCGAGCGGCAGCGCTCAGAAGAACGTGCCGTCTATAGGCGAGGACGCGCTGGCGAAACGCTTGCGCGGCATGCGGCCGGCGAGGAAGGCTTCACGTCCCGCCTCGATCGCCTTACGCATGGCGCTAGCCATCAATACCGGATGGCGAGCGGCCGCGATCGCTGTGTTCATCAGTACGCCATCGCAGCCGAGCTCCATCGCCACAGCCGCATCGGACGCAGTACCGACACCGGCGTCGACGATGATGGGCACCGAGGCATTCTCGATGATGGTGAGGATGTTGTACGGGTTGCGAATACCCAGACCCGAACCAATCGGCGCGGCCAGCGGCATCACCGACACACAGCCGATATCCTCGAGGCGCTTCGCCATCAACGGGTCGTCATTGGTGTAGACCATCACCTCGAAACCGTCGGCAACCAGCTTCTCGGCCGCGCTCAGCGTCGCAGTGACATCGGGAAACAAGGTCTTCTGGTCGCCGAGCACCTCGAGCTTCACGAGGTTGTGGCCGTCGAGCAGCTCACGGGCCAGGCGACAGGTGCGAACCGCGCTCTCGGCGTCATAGCAGCCCGCCGTGTTCGGCAGGATCGTGTACCGATCCGGTGAGACGTAGTCGAGCAGGTTCGGCTCGTTCGGATCCTGGCCGATGTTGGTACGGCGGATGGCGACGGTCACGACATCTGCGCCGCTCGCCTCGATGGCCTCGCGGGTCTCCTCCAGATCCTTGTACTTGCCGGTGCCGACCAGCAACCGGGACTTGAAGGTCCAGCTACCGACGACCAGCGGAGCCCGCGCGGCCTCGAACGGGTCCACGGTCCCGGCGGTGGCATCGATGCTCTTGGCTTGTTCTGCTGTCATGGTGCTGTATCAGCCCCCACCTATGGCATGCACGATTTCGACACGGTCACCATCGTTCAGCACGCACTTCGGATGCTCGCTTCGAGGTATGACCTCTTCGTTCACCTCGACGGCGAGACGCTTGCCGACGAGCTCCAGGGCCTGCACCAGGTCGGCAATCGTGCTGCCGTTGCGTAGCGCACGTGACTTGCCGTTCAAGGTGATCTGCACGTTCTGGGCCTCATCGACTACCGGCATCTTCCGCTCCTTCCCGCCACCGAAATCGGCCAGGCTCTGGCCGATTGGAACTGACTGGAATCATACTCCATCGGTGTAGGCCATGCAGAGTGGCGAGAACGCCATGAAGGCAACTGGCCCGGCTGCCATGCCAGCCCGATGTCGATGATCGATGCGATGATTGATGCTTTTCGCAGGCCGGGTAGAATCGTCGCCCAGGCGGGTGTAGTTCAATGGTAGAACATCAGCTTCCCAAGCTGAGAATGAGGGTTCGATTCCCTTCACCCGCTCCAGTCACCTAATC
>JAGRHX010000024.1 GCA_020444775.1 Gammaproteobacteria bacterium | reverse complement strand
AACGCGCTGTGGAACCGGGGCGGTTTGATCTACGCGCCGCCCATCCGCTGAGCTCGACGGCCCGCCGAGAGCGGGGCGTACCTCGCTCGTGTCGCGCCAGGCGCGGCCATCACACCTCGCGGCCGGCCGGTCGGGTCACTATGATGGTGCTCTGTCTCGGTTCAACTGCCCCCCGGACGCGGATATCGCATGGTCACACACAACTCACCGGACACCGATTCGGCCGCCCTCATGGCGCGCATTCCAGGCGTGGATCGCCTGCTCGCGGGCCCGAACTTCGAAGTGCTGCAACGCAGCTTCGGCCGAACGCTGGTGGTCGACGCGGCTCGTGAGCGGACCGAGGCCTTGCGTGCGCGCTTGCGCGAGCACGGCGCCGAGGCGTTTCCTGAAGATCTCGATACCTGGATGCTCGAGCAGGTTCGTCAACGAATCGAGACCCTGCTCAGCCCCAGTCTGAAACGGGTGCTGAACCTCACCGGCACCGTCTTGCACACCAATCTAGGCCGGGCGCCGTTGCCCGAGGAAGCCTTGCAGGCGATGCGCGAGGTGGCCGGCGCCTGCAACGTCGAGCTGGATCTGGACTCCGGTAAACGCGGCGATCGGGACTCACACATCGAACGCTGGCTGCAACGTTTGATCGGCTGTGAGGCGGCCACCGTGGTCAACAACAACGCGGCTGCGGTGCTGCTGGTGCTGAACACGCTGGCATTGCGCAAGCAGGTTCCTGTCTCACGCGGAGAGCTCATCGAGATCGGCGGCGCCTTCCGGATGCCGGACGTGATGAGTCGGGCTGGCTGCAAGCTCGTCGAGGTCGGTACGACCAACCGGACCCATCCACGCGATTTCGAGAATGCCATCAATGCCGGCACCGCGATGCTCATGAAGGTCCACCCGAGCAACTTCGAGGTCTGCGGTTTCGCCGGCACCGTGGACGAGCAGACCATGAGCGAGATCGCCCACCACCACGGACTGCCAATGGTATACGACCTCGGCAGCGGCGCGTTCCTGGATCTGACCCCGTATGGCGTGCCTCGTGAGCCCATGCCTGCGCCGGCGCTGGCCGCAGGTGTGGACCTGGTGACCTTCAGCGGCGACAAGCTGCTGGGCGGTCCGCAGTGTGGCATCATCGCCGGCCGCAAATCCCTGGTCGACCGGATCAAGAAGAACCCATTGAAGCGTTCCCTGCGTCTGGACAAGCTGATGCTGGCCGCGCTCGAGGCAGTGCTGCGTCTGTACGCCAACCCCGATGACGTGATCTCCCGACTACCGGCGCTGCGCATGTTGACCCGCGACCAGGGCGATATCCGGTCAATGGCGCAGTCGTTGCGCGATGCGGTGGTCAAGCGTGTGCCGGTGGATGTCGCGGTGCGGGTCGAGGATTGTGCGAGCCAGATTGGGAGCGGTGCGTTGCCCATCTCGACCTTGCCGAGCAGCGCCCTGGTGCTGACGCCACAGGCGCGCGGCAGAGGGCGGAGCAGGGCCTTGCGAAGTCTGTCGGCCTGGCTGCGGGATCGCCCGTTGCCGGTCATCGGCCGGGTCCACGAGGACGAGCTGTGGCTCGATCTGCGCTGTCTGGAGCGCGCCGAGGATCTGCTCGAGGCGCTGGACACGCGCGTGGCCTGAGCGCCTTCGGGTACGCCCGTCGTGGGTCTCGCCTGCCGCTGCGGGCGAGGCAACCATCCGTCGTCGCAGGGTTAGAATACGGTTTTTTCCATCCCGTCATCGTGCCCGCGCAGCCGCGTCCGGCGGCGCAGGTCGTGCGGTCAGACCGCTGGAGGTCAAATGCTGATCGCGACTGCCGGTCACGTCGATCACGGCAAGAGTGCACTCATCAAAGCGCTTACCGGCGTGGAGACCGATCGTCTCGAGGAGGAGAGGCGGCGCGGGCTGAGCATCGAGCTCGGCTTCGCCTACCGGGATCTGGAGGATGGTGGCACGCTCGGTTTCGTCGACGTGCCTGGCCACGAGCGGTTCATCCACAACATGCTGGCCGGTATGCCTGCCATCGACCTGGCGATGCTGGTGGTCGCCGCCGACGATGGCCCGATGCCGCAGACCCGAGAGCATCTGGCGATCATCGATCTGCTCGGTGTCCAGTCGCTCATTGCGGTCATCAACAAGATCGACGCGGTCGATGCCGAGCAGCTGGATACGGCACGTCTGGCATTGCTCGAACTGCTCGCCGAGCGCGGGCATGGCGACGCTCGCTTGTTCGAGGTCTCGGCCTTGCGAGGCGACGGGATCGCGGCACTCGAGGTCTTCCTGCTCGAGCAGGCACGCGCACATCGGGCTCGCGCCGCGGATGGCGGTTTCCGGCTCGCCATCGATCGCAGCTTCGTGCTCGGCGGCACCGGGTTGGTGGTGACCGGCGCGGTGTTCGACGGTGAGGTCTCGGTCGGCGATCAGCTGGTCCTGCTGCCGTCGGGGCGCGGCGCCCGGGTGCGGGGCATTCGTGCCCAGCAGCAACCGGCGCAGACCGGCCGGGCAGGGCAGCGGTGCGCGTTGAACATCGCCGGTGCCGGTATCGAGACCGCCACGGTGAGCCGCGGGATGTGGCTGGTTGCGCCGGAAACGGCCCAGGTCAGCGAAGCCATCGAGGTCGAGCTGAATCTTCTGGAAGGCGAATCGAAGCCGTTGCGACACTGGGCACCGGTGCATCTGCACCTGGGGTCCAGCTCGGTGACCGCACGCGTTGGCCTGCTCTCCACCAACGTGCTGGAGCCCGGTGGACAGGCACTCGCTCGACTGGTGCCCAGCGAGCCTGTGCACGCCGTCTGGGGCGATCGCTTCGTGCTCCGCGACGCGTCTGCGCAGCGCACGATCGGCGGCGGACGGGTGCTCAACCCCAATGCCCCACGCAGTACCCGACGACGCCTGCAGCGGGCTGAGCGCGTGACCGCCTACGCTGCCGCGGATCCGCGCGATGCGCTTCGTCAGCTCCTCGAACAGAGCGAGCTCGGCGTGGATCTGAACACCTTCGCACGAGGCCGGAATCTCAAATCGGCCCAGGCCAATGCCTTGTTCGAGTCGCTACCGATGCACAAGGTGGACACGGGACGTGGCAGCGTGGCAATTGCACCCTCGCGCTGGGAATCCTGGCGTGGCGCGATCCTCGAGGGGCTGGAGCTTGCTCATGAGCAGCACCCGGACGAGGTCGGGCTGAAAGCGGACCGGGTCGCATTGCTGGCGGACATCCCCCAGAACGGCGAGGGTCGGGCCATCGTCCAGACCCTGATCCGCGGTCTGCAGGCCGAGGGCAGGGTGGTCTCGAAGGCCGGCTTCATGGCGCTGCCAGCGCATCGACCCGTTCTCGACCAGGTCGACCAGCGTTGGTGGAAGCGGGTCGAATCGTTCTACGCACCCGCGGAGCTGCAGCCCGCGGCCGCGGGTGACATTGCCAAGACGCTCAACGTCGATGGCAAGGCACTGGGCAAGTTCCTGGACCGCGCAGCGGCCCGTGGTCTGCTTGTACGGGTTTCGCCTAATCGCTATCTGCACCCGCAGGCGCTCGCCGAACTGGCACTCGCTGCGCAGACCCTGGCGGCGGACAGCGAGGGTGGCGCCTTCGACGCGCGTAGCTACAAGGAGCACACCGGCATAGGCCGCAACCTCGCCATCCAGGTGCTGGAGTATTTCGATACCGCCGGGCTGACCCGCCGACTCGGCGACAAACGCGCGCTGACCGGCGATCCGGCTGCCCTGTTCGGTCTACCCGAGAGCACACGGCAATCCGCCTGATGACGGCTGTTCCTGCTTCGGAACGTCCGGGGTGGTCGTCGAGATCCGGCCGAAGCGCCGCGAATCGACTTCACTACCCACAGGCCCTCAACAACGATGTACACTAGCGAGCCGTTTCGGAAGTTCCCCCATGCGAGCCCCTGTATGCCCATACATGCGGCGACGCCTGGGGTTGGCCTTGCCGCAGGCCAATCGCCGAATGGAAGAGGATCGCGTCCCGGTGGTGCGCACGGACTTCAAATCCGCTGAGATCTGTCAGGCAGGTCTGGTAGGTTCGACTCCTACCCTCTTCCGCCATCTCGAGCGTCGCCGACCCACCCGGCGTCATCTACGCCATCCGCAGACCGCCCTGCGGGCACCCGGCCGCTCTCCCCAAGCGCTGCCCCGAAGGTTGCCGGTTCGCGACTAACGCGGGCGGCCACCGCCGCGCTGTAGCACCGAATGGATCTGGGCGAGACGGTCGCCGCGCGGGAGGATCAGGCCGAAGTAGGCGCCGGGTCGCTGCTCGGTCAGCCAGCGGTGAAAGGCCTCGACCGGATGTTCTTCGCCTTGTCCGGCCTCGAGCCGATGCGGCGCGCCGATGTCCGCGACCCGGGAGACCGTACGCTGCTCGCCACCGATCGCGGATCGCGCGACAACCGGTCCGGGAATGGGATGGCTGATCGATGTGTGAACTGAGATCTGACCGTCGACGCTCTGATGATCGGGAATCTGACCAGGTAGGGGCGTCGGCCGCGCGCCGCTGCTCGAGTCGACGCTGGCTTCATGCCCGCGCGTGCTGCCGAGCCACTCATCGAACAGCGCGATGATACGAGCGGCGGTCTCGTTGCTGACCGTATCCATGGCAGGGCTAGCTCCCTTTGGCTATTGGACTCAGTCCAACACACTACGACCTATGCACGTCGCGACCTGTGAGTAATGTCACTGCAAGTGTAAAAAAATCCGACAGGATTCGAAGGGTAGACAGAAAGACACGGCCAGGAAATCGCCTGGCAATCGCGCGTCACGCGCTGTTCGGATCGGTGCCGATCGTCACCAGGCTAGACCCGGCTCTCGAACTCCGTACCAGCAAGGTCGATGGAGGTGCGGCGGCGTCGCCGGAGGGGCGGGCTGTTGTCGCGCCAGGCTATAGGCCGCAGGATCCGCTGCAGCTGCGTGAACTGACGCGCGCTGATCTCCTCGGACACCTCGCGCAGGATCGCCTGCACACCCTCAGCGGACTGCAGACCCGCACAAGCCCGCATCAAGCTGGTGCTGAGCGACTCCGGCGCCAGCGGGCTGTGCTCGGCATTGAGCAGCCGGGCGCTGAAAGGCTCGGGCTTGCGTGCCAGATGGGCCAGATCCCAACGGTAGGCAGGGGCGTTTGGATCCAGCTCGGGCAGCTCCATGGTGGCGGACTTGTACTCGTCCAGCTCACGCTCCAGCGAGGCTTGCTCCTGGGCAATCTGGTTGTAGACGTCACGGACGAAGCTGCAGGTGATATGCACCTGCTGATTGCGCAGCTCGATGAGGCTATAGAAGAACGGCCCCAAGGTCGCCGCATCGACGGCCGACTCGGCGTGCAACCGCAGCCGTTCCTCCGCACGCACGAAGAAGTCTTCGATGGCGTTCTCGAGCAGACACGCGGTGTGCTGCCAGGGCTTGGAGACGGCCGCCGCCAGCTCCTTCGGTGACAGGTCCTCGACGCGCTTGAATCGCCGACCGTCGGAGGCCGCCAACAGGGATTTGAACACCTCGATATTGATGCGTGCGTATTGGATGCCCACTTCGATGGCACCGTCGTGCAATACCCGTCGTCGAATCTGCGCCTTGGCGCGTATTCGCCGCTCGGTGTCCGGCAACGTGATGAGGAGTTTCACCAGGGCCCCGGGACGCAGCGCCTGGGCAATGTCGGCCAACCGCGCCTGGGTGTCATCCGCGGCGTCTGCGGGATCCGCAGGATCAGCGCCTGGGCTGTCGATTCGGGCAGTCTCCAGGAACGGCTCTGGAGCGGTGGTCCTGGGCCGGACGCCGACGACTCCGGCCGGTGCCGGGTGCGAGCTCGCGCCGGACACGTATGGACGCCGTGGGGCGTGTAGCAGGCGCATGCCGTGCGCGCTGAAGTCGAGGATACGACACTCGAGTATGCGGTCCGCCGCGAGCACGATGCTGCCGGCGATATCCAGCGGATAGCGCATGTAGCTGCGTCGTTCGCCACCGGTGGCGTCATCGGCTGCGTCCCAGCCATGGGTGACTTCGATACCGTCGACGCTGAGAGTCTGGAAGCTCACATCTGCCCTCGAGTCTTTCCGGTTGAGGCCGCTTCAGGTACTGCCGGCGCGTCCATGATGCGGTCAAACGACTGTCAATACGATGCCCGATGCGTAACGCACGCTCGATCCGAGATCATCGTCACGATTCATTGAAGCTTCAGCGACGAAGCTTCAGC
>JAGRHX010000023.1 GCA_020444775.1 Gammaproteobacteria bacterium | reverse complement strand
CGCTCGGCGACCTGATCCGGGTCGGCCGGCGCGGATCGCTGCACGGTCATCTCGAGGTGCGCGGCATCCAGGGCCATGTCGCCTATCCGGACAAGGCGCTCAATCCGATCCATGCCCTCGCGCCGGCCCTGGCCGATCTCGTCTCGACCCGCTGGGACGAGGGCAACGAGGGATTTCCACCGACCTCGTTCCAGGTTTCCAACGTCCATTCCGGAACCGGCGCCAACAACATCATTCCAGGGCACCTGACCGCTTCGTTCAACTTCCGCTATGGCACGGCGAGCACGGCGGACAGCCTGCGCGAGCGCGTCGAAGCCTGTCTGCGCCGTCATGCGCTCGATTTCTCGATCGACTGGGATCTCTCCGGGGAACCGTTCCTGACTGCCGAGGGTGCCCTGCGGACCGCCGTCAATGAGGCCGTCGGCGCGGTCTGCGGTCGCCACCCCGAGCCGAGTACGGCCGGCGGTACCTCCGACGGTCGCTTCATTGCGCCGCTTGGTGCGGAGGTGGTCGAGCTGGGGCCGGTCAACGCCAGCATCCACAAGATCGACGAGCATGTCGGCGTCGACGAGCTCGAACGCTTGCCAGCGCTCTACCTTGAGGTAGCCGAGCGGCTCCTCGGCGGCAAGCGCCTGGCTTGAGCCGGGCTGCCTGGAGGGGTCGAATTTACGCAATCTGAACACGAAGATGCCGGCTTCAAGGTGATATTGGTGGCCGGTTCGTGGTAATAATCGGAGTGTTTTGCCGTTCGGCGCATTTTCGAATGGAATCGGGGGCGACTCGCGCTGCATTTCTGCCGGGTTCGAAAGCACCATTGTTTGCCAGGGCATGTCGGACCGTCTTGCGGGGGGTGGCGGTCCAGCGGCGTCGATCGAACCGGGCGTGGCCATGGTCCTGTCCCTGGCCCCATCATTTGTGAGGTATGCGCTTTGCGATCCAGTTTCCCGGCCAGCCGGCCCTCAGTCCGTCGTCTATCGCAGTTCTTGCTGCTGATCGGTGCATTGCTCGTTTCCACGCACGCGCTGGCTCTTGATTTCACGCCGCATGGCACCCAGCCCGGCCTGCTGTTTTCGATCGAGGCTTCTGATTCCTGCGGAGGTTGCCATGGTGGCTCCTTCGGAAATGATCCAACATTTCGTCCGCACAGCACCTGGAGCGGATCGATGATGGCCAATGCGACCCGCGATCCGCTGTTTTGGGCGGCACTCGATGTCGCCAATCAGGACGTCCCGGGCGTCGGTGATTTTTGTCTGCGCTGCCATACCTCACAAGGCTGGTACGGCGGCCGCGTAGTCAAGTCCGGCTTCAATCCACCGAACGATCCTGTCAAGGGCGCCAATGGCTGCCTGCTCCAGGGCTCGCCCGACGCCATTGATTTTTCCAATGACTACAGCGGTGTCGCCTGTCATTTCTGCCATCGCTTGATGCCGAGTGGCCCAAATGGCGAGCCTGGCATGATAGGAAACGCGAACGTCTGGCTCGACGACACCGAGTGCAATGGGAGCGGGGGCGCTCCGTGCCGTCGCGGTCCTTACACCTATACCGGAAGTTTTTCGCCACCCCACGAGTGGGCGCAGTCGGCCTTCCACGAGGACAGCAAACTCTGCGGCTCCTGCCATGATGTGAGCACGCCGGATACCGATGGCGGCCCGTTGAAAACGCTCAAGCTTGCGGATGGCACCGACACTACGCTGCCGTTCCCAATCGAGCGAACCTACAGCGAGTGGAAGCAAAGCGGCTACTCGGGGCCGGGCGGGCAAACCTGCCAGGCGTGCCACATGCCGAGCAGCGAGGATCCGACTGCGACGGCATGCGCTGGTGGCCCAAGCCGTACCGGCAACCTGCCGGTCCATACATTCGTCGGGGGCAATACCTGGGTGCCCGGCATCATCAAGGGTGAATACAGCGACACGACATCGATACCGGGTTCGGCAGGCGGCCTTGGGCGCGAGGCGGCGTTCGATCGCACCGTACAGTGGGCCAGGGATCTGCTGCAAACGGCCGCCGATGTCGATGTGGCGCTGCTCTCGTACACGGCAGCCACGGGCGGTGCCTCGGGCTCGCTCGATGCACGCGTGACGGTCACCAACAACAGCGGGCACAAGTTGCCGAGTGGCTACGCAGAAGGCCGTCGCATGTGGCTCAACGTGCAGGTCAGGGACTTCAACGGCGCGCTGGTTTTTGAAAGCGGAGCATACGATGAGGCCAGCGCCACGCTTGCCAGTGATCCGCAGGCGCGGGTTTACGAGGTGCTGCAGGGTATCTGGAACCGCAATGGAACTATGGCCTGCGACTCAACGGACGAGCTCGGTCGCGAAATCTTCCATTTCGTCCTCAATGATTGCATTGCCAAGGACAGCCGCATTCCGCCCCTGGGTTTCCAGCCCGCGACGACAGCTGATCCGAATGGTTACGAATTGCGTCCCGTCGGCATGACCTATCCGGAAACGTCACCGGGTAGCGGCATCCTGGTCAATTACGACGTGGCCGATTACGCGGTGACGATTCCTGCCGGTACGCCCGGTCCCCTCAGTATCACGGCTCGGCTCTACTACCAGACCTCGAGTCGCGAATATCTCGAGTTTCTTCGCGACCAGGCGGTCGAGCGCGCGATCCCCGGTGAGAATATGATGTGTTCGGGCGAGGCCAACCGGCCGGCGGTGGTCGGGCCTAAGGATCGCACGCGTGGCGCGTACGCATGGCAACTGTGGGACGGTCCGCAGGCCGGCGATCGCATCTTCGCGAACAGTTTCGATGACACGGTTTTCCAGCAGGGCTATGGCAAGTCTCCGCCGGAGTCGGTTGCTTCGGACAACGCGTTGACACCTTGAGCTTGATTCAAGGCACAACGTCTGGTTATTCGCTTGGCTAGGCGCAGGTTTGCCGACATTCACTCGTTGTTTCTACATTGGGGATCGCATCATGAATCTGAAATTACTTCCGATTGCCTTGGCGCTTGCCTGTAGTCCGCTCGTTTCCCCGGCTCAGGAGGCTGGTCCGAACGAAAAGCCGCTGCCTCAATCGAACTGGGCAGCTTGGGGTGGAACGGTCGGTGTCCGCCTCGAGAAGAGCAATCTGAGCGGCATAGGTATTACCGTAAGCAAGCCCTCGAATGCGCTGCCTCTCGGTAGCCCACGGCTGACCGACGGACTCAATGTCACGCAAGCCCAGGATGTCGATCTGTTCTCGATGCGTCAGAGCGGAAGTATCGAGTTTACGGCCAGCCGCGGATCATTCGCGGGTTTCCTAGGTGGCTCGCTACAGGTTCGCGGAGGCTATGTGCTGACGCTCGCCGATGGCAGCACCATTCCAATGCTTGATTTCCGGTTGCGCCCGAGCGCCACCGATTCGAAGCAGCTCGATGTGATCAGCGGCGACGGCAAGGCGTGGTTTTATGTCGACAAGCTGATGTACGAACTGGTCAATGACAATCGCGTCATGGCGTTCTACACCAGTGACATGCGAATCTCGAAGGCGCTGGCAGAACGCACCGGCCATCCTGATATGGTCAATCAGCCGGCAGGCGAGCTGGAGATTCTCACCCAGGTCACCCGTCAGGGCGCGGGCGGCGCCAAGGACGCGCTCGCAGTGCCATCGCCGAGCCACTGGCACGGCGACCCGGTTCCCGGCCAGCCCGGCAAGTTCTACCAGGCTGACCTGTTCATGCAGTCGATAACTATCTTTAAGGTCCAGTCCGAGAACAATACCGGGCCCAATGGCAGCGGTCGTGTCGCATTCGCGCCGAGTTCCACCCTGCGCAACAACGTCAACAATGGCAGCCTGCAGACGACCATCGCAGGCCAGGGTGCCCTTGGAATCAGCACGGCTGAATACACGGCCTGGATTCCCTGGTACAGCAAATTCACCTCACCACAGGCACCATACGGCAACGACCAGCACCCCTTCCTTATCTGGAACATGTACCGTATCAATGCCGATGGCGGTATTGAGCAGATCGGCCGTTCAGGGGTAAAGCACGCCTTCCTCACGCTCAACAACGGATGTGCGGCAGGCGAGGATTTCGATTCCCATGTGCTCGGTCGTTCATGCGGCGACACCTACAGCTCGGGCAATAACGACAGCAATTCGGCGTTGGGTGTCCGCTCCGAGATCATTCCGTCTACCAACCAGTGGGGACGCTGCCATTCCATCTTCGATCCAGGTTGCACGGGTTCATTCACCACGACGCCACCCGACGGCGGCGGTTTCAATCGTCGCTTGGTCGTCAACGAGTCGCAAATCAGCAACACGGTGCATCCCGGTGCGACGTACCTGTTCGATTCGTGGTACCTAGCGCGGCAGGACATCAACATCTACAACTCGATGGCCAGCGTCACCGGCACCCCGACATGGTCTGGCAGCAATTGGACTTTCGCGGGCCAGTCCAACTACAAGTTGGGCTCGGTGACCGATCGCTGGGTCGAGAATCTCGCCGCAAACACGACCGCTCAGAACTCCGAACTGGCGATTTCCGAGGGTCATACCAAGGTTGCGGTCCGCGTAATCGATCTCGGTAATGGTCAGTATCGATACCACTATGCCGTCCACAACCTCGATTACTCACGACCAGTCACTGCGGGTGCCGAGCCGAATCTCGATGTGATCAGCAACAAGGGCTTCGATCGTTTCCGCGTCGCGGTGCCTGCCGGCACCAACGTGGTGGACAATCGTTTCAGTGACGGTGACCTTGACGGCGGCAACGACTGGACCTTCAGCAATTCCGGCGGCTATCTGACCTGGACCGCTCCCGCAGGCGCATCGCTGGATTGGGGCTCGCTGTACCTGTTCACCGTCACGACATCCTCGGCACCGGCTGCTGGCAGCAGTGAGCTGCGACCAGCCACCGCGGGAAGTCCGTCGGTTTATGATGTGCCGACCCTGATACCAGCCCTCAGCGATATCATTTTCCAGCATGGATTCGAATAGGTACGCCAACCGGAACGCCGCAAATTCCGACATTTGCGAGAAGCGCCAATGTCGGAGCGGTGGGTTCGAATTCCTGCGAAACGAGAGTTGACGAACCCACGCGCTGCATACGACCCCACGAGTCCCTTACCATGAACCGAATGATCCTCGCGCTCGCCCTCGCCCTCTCCTTGAACCCGCTGTCGTTCGGCAGCGTGAAAGCCGGGGAACCTGACCAGACCTCCGCTGCAAGCAGCAGCGCATGGGCCGCCTGGGGAGGGACGGTCGGCATGCATGTTAATGAAAGCAATCTTCGCGCGTTAGGTATCCGCATCGACAGCGCCCGGGGCGCTCTGGCTCCAAACAGTACGCGATTGACCGACGGGCTCAATGTCCGCCGGGCCCTGCATTCCCAGCTGTTCGCATTGCGCGAGAGCGGCAGCCTCGAATTCAGGGCGAGTCGCGGATCATTCGATGGTTTCCTGGATGGCTCGTTGCAGTCGCGCGGTGGTTACATTCTGCGTCTCGAAGACGGCAGCACGATCCCGCTGGTCGATTTCCGACTGCGCCCCAATCCGACCAATGACACGTGGCTCGATGTCGTCAGTGGCGATGGAAAGGTCTGGTTCTATGTCGACAAGTTGATGTACGAACTGGTCAACGACAATAGCGTGCTCGCTATCTACACGGCTGACATGCGCGCATCTGCGGCGTTGGCCGACCGCACCGGCCATCCCGAGCTGGCAGGCGCCCCGATCGCCGACCTTGAAATCCTGAGCCAGGTTACCCGCCAGGGCGGGGGAGGCAATCGTGATGTCGAGGGGATTCCATCTCCGACTCACTGGCATGGCGATCCGGTCAGTGGTCACCCGGGCAGTTTCTACCAAGCCGACCTGTTCATGCAGAACATATCGGTCGACACGGCCAATGAAGAAGGCAACACCGGACCCAACGGCAACGGTCGTGTCGTATTCGCACCGAATTCAACATTGCGCAACAACGTCAACAACGGGACGGCTGTGACGACGATTGCTGGTCAAGGCGCACTCGGAACCAGCGATGCACTGTATGCGGCATGGATCCCTTGGTATACGAAATTCACAGGGACGTTTGCGCCATACGGCAACGATCAACACCCTTTCCTGATCTGGAATATGTACCGCATCAACGCGGATGGAGGAATCGAACAGATCGGGCGGTCTGGCGTCAAGCATGCCTGGCTGACCACCAACCAGGGCTGCGCCTCCGGCGAGAACTTCGACAGCCATATCCTTGGTCGCTCGTGCAGCGACACCTACAGCACGTTCAACAACGATGCAAATCAGGATCTGTCGTTCCGATCGGAGATCATCCCCGCGACCAACCAGTGGGGGCGCTGCCATTCCCTGTTCGATCCAACCTGCATCGGCAGCAACACCAATTCCTTCCCGAGCGATGACGGCTTCGTGCGGCGCCTGGTCGTCAACGAGTCGCAGATCAGCAGCACTGTCAACCCGGGTGCGACCTATCTGTTCGATTCGTGGTACCTAGCGCGCCAAGACATCAATATCTACAACTCGATGGCAACGATTACCGGCACGCCAACCTGGTTGGGCAGCACTTGGACTTTTGCAGGCCAAGGCAACTTCAAGCTCGGTTCAGTTACGGATCGCTGGATGGAAAATCTTCCGTCCGGCACTCTGGCGACCCAGAACACCCCGTTGTCGGTGCCCGAGGGCCATCTCAAAGTAGCGGTACGGGTCATGGACGCCGGCGACGGGAAGCGTACGTATCATTATGCAGTGCATAACCTCGATTTCTCGCGCGCCAGTACCGCCGGTGCGGAACCCAACCTTGATGTGCTGAGCAACAAGGGATTCGACCGCTTCCGCGTGGCAATCCCGGCAGGTGTCAGCGTGATCGCGAATCGCTTCAGCGACGGCGATCTGATCGCCGGCAACGACTGGACATTCAGTTCGGGCGGCGGCTTCCTGACCTGGACTGCACCGAGTGGCGTGTCCCTCGACTGGGGTACGCTGTACCTGTTCTCAATAACCACCTACTCGTCCCCGACGACCGGCACCAGCGAGCTTCGTCCGGCCACTGCCGGTGTGCAATCGACATTCAATGTGTCGACCTTGGTGCCTTCGGCCAGCGACATCATATTCCAGCACGGATTCGAGTAGCTCCCGAAATCGCCGACATCGGTCGGGTGCTTCGCACCCGACCGGACCGAATAGGTCATTCGGAAGCGGGTTCGAAACGCAGTTCATGGATCGCCGGACCGGGAAGGAACGGCGTCGGCTTGCCTTGCACCCAGTCCTCGTGTCCGGCGCCGTAGAACGGCGACAGCGGGTGGCCGCTCTGGCCGCCCGGCAGCTCGAAATAGCCATGCGCCTCGTCACCCGGGGCCACCGCGAATCGCTCCGAGGCACCGAACTTCGGGCCCTGCACGCGCGGCATGTTGCTGTCGCCCGGTAGCGGGTCGGCCGGCATGTCCAGATAGCGCGCGATGAACCCGGGCAGTGCACGCGACAGCGGATGCGCGATGCGCGCGGTGTTGCGTTCGCCCCAGCTGCGTTCGGCAATGCCGCCCGGCTGCGACTGCAGGCGTTGGGCGACGCGGTCCAGGCAGGCTTCCTGCAGGGCTTCCCAGCTGGCGTAGCCGGCCGGCAGCAGGTGCGGCGGACGGCGTTCGAGCAGCATCCAGACCGCATGTTCGGCTTGTCCGAGCTTGGGAAGCTCGAACTCCGGGTAGTGGACCCGGACGGCGGCGGCGAAGCCGTCGAGGATGGTGTCCTTCACTTCGTTGCGCCAGGCCCGAACGATGCGATACGCGACCGACGCGGTCGAGGCATG
>JAGRHX010000270.1 GCA_020444775.1 Gammaproteobacteria bacterium | reverse complement strand
GGCGGCTCGAGCTCGATCAACGGCACGGTCTACATGCGCGGGACGCCGGCCGACTACGACGAGTGGCGACAGCGCGGCTGCGAGGGCTGGGACTGGGATTCGGTGTTGCCGTTCTTCAAGAAGGCCGAGGATCAGGAACGCGGCGCCGACGAGCTGCACGGGGTCGGCGGGCCCCTCAAGGTCAGTGACGTGCCGGCGCGCTGGCCGCTGCCGAGCGCGATGATCGAAGCCGCTCGGCAGGCGGGTGCGCCGGCCAATCCGGATTTCAACGGTCCGACCCAGGAGGGCACCGGCTTCTATCAGTTCACCGCCAGTCGCCACCGGCGCTGGAGCAGCGCGCGGGCCTATCTGCGCGATGCGCGCCGCCGCCCGAACCTGCATATCGAGACCGAGGCGCATGCGACGCGGGTGATCATCGAGCAGGGGCGGGCGGTCGGCGTCAGCTACAAGACGCCGGCCGGTGAGAAGCAGGCACGCGCCAGCGCCGAGGTGATCGTCAGCGGTGGCGCCTTCGGCTCACCGCAGCTGCTCCAGCTGTCCGGTCTGGGCCCGGCGAGCCTGCTCAAGGAGATGGGTATCGAGGTGGTCCGCGACATGCCCGGCGTCGGCGCCAATCTGCAGGATCACTTCAACACCTATCTGACGTATCGATGCAGTCAGCCAGTCACCCTCAACGATCTGGCCATCAGCTGGCCACGTCGGATGCTCGCGGGCGCACGCTATGTGCTGACCCGCAGCGGACCGTTGACCAATACCGGGGTGATCGCCGGCGTATTCCTGCGCACCGATCCGCGTCTGGAACGTCCGGACATGCAGATCAACATGGCCCTGTTCAGCGCCGAGAAGCGACTGCCCACGGGTATCGTCCCGCACCCGTTCTCGTCCTTCACGCTGAGCCCCGTGCATCTGCGACCGGACGGTCGTGGCAGCGTGCGTATCAAGAGCCCCGATCCGCTGGTCGCGCCGGCCATCCACTACGACTTCCTGGTCACCGAGTACGATCGTCAGGCGATCCTCCATGGCATGCGCTTCTGTCGGAAGATTGGCGCGCAGCCGGCGCTCGCGCCGTACGTCATGGAGGAGATCCTGCCGGGCCCGCAGGTGACCAGTGACGAGGCGTTGCTGGAAGACGTGCGTGAGCGCGCCATTGCCAACTATCACCCGGTCGGCACCTGCCGGATGGGCAACGAGGTCAACGCGGTCGTGGATGCGCGGCTGCGCGTGCACGGCGTGCCGGGGCTGCGGGTCGCAGATGCGTCGATCATGCCGCAGATCGTCGCCGGCAATACCAATGCGCCGTCGATCATGATCGGCGAGAAGGCGGCGGACATGATCCTCGCCGACAACTGATGCAGACGGCCGTTCAGTCGTTCGGGCACGCCTGCCTGTAGGCCCGCAACAGATCACGCCACGTCACCACGCCGACCGGCTTCTGATCGGTGTCGACCACGGGGATGCAGGAGAAGCCGTGCTCGAGCATCAGGTCCACGGCCGCCATCACCGAGCATTGCGGCGTCACCGCGTGCGGTTGACGGGTCATGATCTGATGCACCCGCCGGTTCAGCACCGCCCGGTCACGGGCTGATTCCGCGACCGTGCCCAGCGTCGGCGTGAGCACGCCGAGCAGATCCCGATCGGACAGGATCCCGAACAGCCGGCCTTCCTCGACTACCAGCAGATGATGAAAACCGCGCTGCTGGAACAGTCGCTGCACATGGCCCAGCCGATCGTCAAGCTCCACGCTGACGACCCCGGTCTGCATGATGTCCGCGACGCGCATGGACTGTCTCCTGTCGGTATGCCGCACACCCAGGGTATCGACCCGTGGTGCTTGCCAGTTCAGTGGCGGCACGCCGGATTGGTGCTCCAACACGGAGTTGGTGGGACAGATGATAGGATGCGCCGTGTTGCGTCCAGGCGCTCATGCGTGGCTGCAGTGATTGCTGCTGGAGGAGCGTTCGTTTGTCCGCACAGACCGCCCATCCCGTCTGGGCCCGTATCGATCTGCGGAATCTGACCCACAACGTGCGTCTGTTGCAGAGGCAGGCCGGTGGCGTGCCGCTGTGGCCGGCGATCAAGGCCAATGCCTACGGCCACGACGCGTTGCTTGTCGCCCGGCATCTGCTCACGCTCGGTATCGACACGCTGTGCGTCGCCCGGGTCGAGGAAGCGCTGGGGCTCGTCGAGGCGGGTGTGCAGGCGCGCTTGTTGGTGCTGTCCGGCGCGACCGCCGAGCACGCGCGGGAATGCGTGCGTCACGCGTTGGAACCGGTGGTGGCCCAGGTCCAGACGCTCGAGGCCTTGCAGCAGGCCGCGGCGATCGCCGGACGACGGATCGATGTGCACCTGAAGGTGGACACCGGCATGATGCGTTTTGGCATGGCCCCCGAGGCGGTCGGCGTGATGCTCGAGCGCTGTAGTCGCCTGCCCAACCTGCGCGTTCGCAGCCTGATGAGTCACTTCGCCTGTGCCGACGAGGCAGACAAGCGTAGCGCGCGCGAGCAACTTCAGTGCTTCACACGGGTTCGTGCCATCGGTATGGCGCACGGGGTGCCCCTGTATCACATGGCCAACAGCGCCGCCTTGCTGGACCTCCCCGAGGCCTTGTTCGACGCGGCGCGACCGGGCATCGCCATCTATGGGCTGAAGCCCTCGGATCAGCTGCACAATCCCATCGCCGAGCAACTGCGCCCGGTGCTCAGCCTGCACAGTCTTGTCAGCCTGGTGAAGACGGTGCCTGCCGGCGTCGGGATCAGCTACGGCCATGCTTTTCACACGTCCACCGCGACCCGTGTCGCGACCCTGCCGGTCGGCTATGGGGACGGTATCGCGCGTGGCTTGTCAGGACGACTCGAGGTGCTGATCGGCGGACGTCGCTGCCCGCAAATCGGTCGCATCACCATGGATCAGATGCTGGTCGACGTCAGCGCGCTGTGGGACACCGTTCGAGTCGGCGACGAGGCCGTTCTCATCGGCAGTCAGCCGTCAGCGGAATCGAGCAGTGCCGGCTCGTCGACGACCATCCGCGCGGACGAGCTTGCAGCGCTGGGCGGCACCATCAACTACGAGATCGTCACTGCAATTGCCGCGCGCGTGCCACGCGTTGCCGGCTGAGCCACGTCCACGTCCACGTCCACGTCCTGGGCCCGAACACTCAACCGACCAGTGCCAGGCCCGACAGGATCATCAGCAGCCACAGCACGGCCTGTCTGAAGCTGCGTTCACTGGCACGTCTGAAGCAGGCCGAGCCGAGCACCGCGGCGAGCAGATAGACGATGCCGACCAGCGCCGAGCGCCAGATGTCGGAGAGGCTGAGGCTGCCGGTTAGGAAATGACCGATGCACAGTGCCACGCCGAGCGCGCAAGCCCAGTACACGGTGATCGCTCGGGTGGTCTGAGGGCGCGCCGGGGTAGCGAGCAGGAACGCGACCAGCATCAGCGCGATGTAGGTAGCACCCATGGCGATGCCAGTGAGCAGACCCACCGCCGCGTAGGCCCACAGGGACGGGCGGCGTGACAGGCGCCAGCCCAGCAGCACGATCGCGGTCGAGCCGGCCGCGACCAGGGCGATGCTGCGCTTCGCCACCAGCGGGTCCAGCGTGTCGAGCAGATACAGTCCGAGCGGCGCGCCGAGCAGACTGGATACGACCACCACGCCGGTCACCGGCCAGTCGACCTCGCGCCAGGTGTTGGGCAGCAGCTTCAGGTTCGAGACCGCGTCGATGAGGATGACCTTGGGCAGGACGGTGATGGGCTGATAGAGCTGGACCAGTATCAGCGTCATGATGGCCGGACCGCCAAAGCCGGTGAAGCCGCGGATGAAGCCCGCGAGCAGGGCGGCGGCGATGGTGATCAGCCACATCCAGGGCTGATCCAGCGTCAGTGCGGGCATGCGGGGCTCCAGGCACACGCGCTCGCCGCCGGCGCGACCGCCATCGGGCAGACGTTCCAGGCTGCCTTGACGTCGATCAAACCAGAACGGTCGAGGCTCGATACGATTCGGGCCCACGAGTATCGCACAGACACCAGAGACTCGTTCGACCACAGGAGCGCTCGACCTTGCAGCATTGCGAATCAACTCGTCGCGTGGCGGATCTGGTGCGGGTCTTGGGCGCCATCGCCTGGACCCTCGTGTTGAACGGCTGCGCGTTGCCACCGGAGCGTGGCGTGGCGCTGGAGCACATGCTCGCCGACTGCCAGGTGGCACGCGATCGTTGTCTGTCGGATCTGGGTGCCTGTCAGGTGCGTGGGGACGACCTGCGCCGTGAGCGGGAGAGCTGGCAGGCGATCGCCGAGTCGGATGCCGGCAAGCTCGAATCGTTGGACGCGGAGGTGGAGCGTTGTCGTGCCAGAGCCCTGGAGTCACGCCAGGAGAGCAGCGATCTGGTCCAGCGTGAGACCATGTTGCGCGACCGCCTCAGACAGGAGCTGGCCTCCAAGGACGTCGAGATCGAGCGGCTCAAGGACTCGCTGGCGCTACGTATGCTCGACCGGATCCTGTTCGAATCGGGCAGCGCGGCGATCCTGCCCGAGGGGCGCGCGGTGCTGGACAAGATCGCCGCGGTCCTGAAGCAGGCCGACGACTACGTGCGCGTGGCCGGACATACCGACAACGTGCCCATCGGCCCGGTGCTGCAGCGAACCTATCCGAGCAACTGGGAGCTGTCCGCGGCGCGCGCGGCCAGCGTGCTGCGCTATCTGCAGGAGCGGCACGGCCTACCGCCCACGCGCCTGGAGCTGGCCGGCTTCTCCATGTACCGACCGGTCGCGGACAATCAGAGCGAGGAGGGGCGCCAGCGCAATCGCCGGGTGGAGATCACGCTGACCCGTACGCCGGGGTGAACACTCGCCGCGATCGATCGGGGGCTGGCCCGGAGCGAGGCATCGACACCATCTACGCCGACCAATCCCGAGGGTTCAGTGCGGGCGGCTGCCGTTGATCGTGACCCGGTTCATGTAGCGACGATGTCCCGGGTAGTCGTTGAGTGCCTTGTGCATCACGCAACGATTGTCCCAGAACGCCACCGAGCCCTTGCGCCAGCGGAAACGGCAGGTGAATTCCGGTCGGTGTGAATGCTCGAACAGGAATTCGAGCAGCGGTCTGCTTTCATCCTCGCTCATGCCGGCAATGCGGTGGGTGCGCACCCGGTTCACGTACAGGGCCTTGCGTCCGGTACCGGGATGGGTGATCACCACAGGATGTTCGCACTCCGGTTCCTCGGCCTCGTTCGCGTCCTCGCGTAGCTTGCTGGTGCGCTGGACGTTTCGTGTCGCCGCTATGCGCGGTGACTGGATACGGTTGTCATGCACGCCGCGCAGCCCCGCCAGCACCCGCTTCATGCCGTCCGACAGCGCCTCGTAGGCGGCGTACTGGCTTGCGAACAGCGTATCGCCGCCGACCGGCGGCACTTCCAGCGCGTACAGCACCGAGCCGAGCGGAGGCTCGGGCAGATGGGTCAGATCGTGGTGCCATGTCTCGCCGACGATCCGGGTGTGCTCCGGGTCCTTGCGGATCGGAAAGATCTCGGGGTGACCGGCCAGGGGCTCGTAGCGCGGGTGGATGTTGAGGGTGCCGAAGCGGCGGCCGAAGGCCTTGTGTTGGAGCTCGTTCAGCTGCTGGTCGTGAAAGAACAGGACCTGATGCTCCAGGAACGCGCGTTCGATCTGCTCGAAGCTGGCATCGTCCAGTGACCGGGCGAGGTCGACGCCGTGCACCACGGCGCCACAGGCGCCGGCCAGTGGCTCGACTTCGATTCGTGATGTGGGCATCTCGTTCTCCTGACAATGGTGGTGTGGGGAGGCCTCAGATGAAGTGCCGGCCGCCGTTGAGCTGGATGGTCTGGCCGCTGATATAGGCGTTGGCGATCACCATCAGCACCGCGCTCGCCACCTCCTCCGGCAGGCCGAAGCGTCCGAGTGGGATGTGGCTGGCATCGGCCGGGCTGTGTCCGGCGATCATGTCGGTGGCTACCTGCGAGGGCGCGATCGCGTTGACGGTGATGCCGTCGCGGATGAGCCGCGCCGCGTAGCCGCGAGTCAAGCCCTCGAGCCCGGCCTTGGATGCGTTGTAGTGCAGCCCGACGCCACCGGCGCCGCGTGCCGCGCCCGATGAGATGTTGACGATGCGACCCCAGCCGCGGCTGCGCATGCCAGGCCAGACGGCCTGGGTGCACAGGAAGGCCGATTTCAGGTTCACCGCGATTGTCGTGTCGAAATCGGTTTCGCTCAGCGTGTCGACGTCGCGGTGCAAGGCGATGCCGGCATTGTTGACGAGGATGTCTATCCCGGCGAAGCGGTCCGCCACCGCCGCGACCACGGCCGCCATGGCGCCGGCGTCCGAGACGTCCGCCGCGTAGCTCTCGGCGCCGACGCCGAGCCTGGCGCAGTCCGCGGCCGTAGCCGCCGCCGTTTCCGGGTCGAGATCGTGGACGGCGACGTCCACGCCGCGTTCGGCAAGGTAGAGCACGGTCGCCCGGCCTATGCCCCTGCCCGCTCCCGTCACCAGCGCTGTCTTTCGTTTGACGTCTGCCATTGGAGGCCCCTCTCCGTTCACGCCGTCTTCAGTCCGCGAAGCTCGGCGGCAGGCGGCCTTCGAAGTTCTGGATCGGCGGCCAGGCGCCCGGATCGCTTATCACCTCGATCAGCGCGGGCCTGTCGCTGGCGAAGGCGGCAGCCAGCGCCTCGGGCAGCTCCGACGCCTTCTCGATGCGCTGCGAATGCCAGCCGACGGCCTTGGCGACGAGCGAATGGTCGACCTCGACGAAGTGCAGCCCGGGCGTATGCCGGCCGAAGCTGGCGTCCTCCGCCTCCTTCTGGTAGCCGAGCACCGAATTGTTGAGCACGATCTGCACGATCTTCAGATTGTGCCGGGCGGCCGTTTCCATCTCCGACCAGGCGTAACCGAAGCCGCCGTCGCCCGAGACGTTGACCACCTGCCTGCCGGGATGCGCCAGCGCCACGCCGAGCGCGATCGACAACT
>JAGRHX010000269.1:7732-9077 GCA_020444775.1 Gammaproteobacteria bacterium | reverse complement strand
CGGCGAATCGTAGTGACATTGAAGCGGTTGAGTCGCGGGCGTCCAGTCCGCTGCCGATTACTCCGGCCGAGCCAAATGGGTCTGCTTCCAGTCCGATCCCAAACCCAGCATCGGTTCCTACTCCCGCGACGACGACCACGACCGACACGCCGGGCCCGAGTGCGAATACGCCTGCGGATCCCGTGGCTTCGACAACGCCGCCGGCTGTCCCCAGCGACGCGCCGGCGCCAGCCACCGATGTGACCGAAGAGAAGCCCGAGCCGGCGCGGATCGAAGTGGGTCGGTTCCTGTCGGAGGATCAACCGTTGGTTCGTTGGGACGGATCGACGGAAGCTTGGCGGCGGTTGGCTCCGCGAACGGTTCTTTCGTCCGGCGATGAGCTGGTCGCTTTGCCGTCGTTTCATCCGCAGTTGTTGTTGAGCACCGCCGTGCAAATGGAGCTGGCCGGGCCGACTCGCGTGACGCTGGAACAGCCTCGCGTGGACGACATTCCCGCCGTGCGAATCGAGGAAGGGCGCGTGCTGCTGTTGGCGATTGGCCAGCCAGGGACCGAGGTGTATCTGTCCTTTGGCCAGCGCGAGGGAACTTTGACGTTAGAGACCGCGGACGCTTTGGTGGCGATCGAAGTGCGGAACTACTTGGCGCCCGGCTCCGACCCGGAAACGTCGTCCGCGATCAAGGCCGTGCAGATATTCGGGGCGGAAGGCGAGGCGGCTTGGACCGAGACTGTGGCGGGCGGCGCGTCCGAACCGGTGCTGGTGACCGGCGGCGATGTCATCGGAATGGCCGACGATCGGCCGGCTCGCATCAACCAGCTTTCGCAATTGCCGAATTGGATTGGCGGCGAGCAGCCGACGACGATCGAGCGGTTGGATCGGATTGCGGGACCGATCGTGAATCAGTCGTTGGTCGGAGATCGGCCCGTGCGGTTGTCGTTGCAAGAGAAGGTGGCGGATCGGCGACAAGAGGTCCGTTCGCTGGCGGCCCGTTCGCTGGCGTTGTTGAACGACTTCGAGCCGTTCTTCGCATTCGACGACGGTGTTATTCGCGACGATACGCAGCGTGCCCATTGGGCGGCGCATTTTGAAACGCTGCGCCGATCTATCTCGCGCGGGCCGAAGGTGGCGGCGGAAGTGCGGCGAGTGCTGGAGAAGTATCGCCCGGACGACGCCACGGCACTGTATCGAATGTTGTGGGGTTACTCGCCGGAGCAACTGGAAGGGGGCGAGGCCGCGCAGCTCGTCGCGTATCTGGATCACGAGGCTTTGGACTTCCGCGTGCTGGCTTTCGAGAATCTGTTCGCGATCACGGGCCGGACGCATGAGTACGCGGCTTACAAGCCGGC
>JAGRHX010000269.1:0-7657 GCA_020444775.1 Gammaproteobacteria bacterium | reverse complement strand
TGCCGAGCTACGAACCGCCAGCCGCCGCGAATCCGTAAGGTCGTTTTCTTCGTCACAGGCGATTGTCAAACGGGGCGAGCCATACCGATTGCTCGCCCTGTCCGGCCTACTGGCCGCCGAATTGCCCGAGCGAAAATCATGCGGAATTCTCCGCCCCTTTCGCCATAACGTAGAATGGATAAACTAATGCTCAGCCAAAGGCTGCTGTAGAGCGAGCCGCCTGTAATTCAAGGGGCGGAAAAGATTTAGCATTCTAGGAGACTCGATCGGTGCAGATCACCATATCCGCGCGTCACGGACATTTGAGCGAAGGGACTCAGGAGAAGATCCGGGAGAAAGTCGAAAAGCTGCGTCGGATTTTCGATCGGCTAACGGCTATCGAAGTGACGGTGGATCTCGAAAACGAGGACGCCCCGAGTTTAGAAATTCGTGCCTCGGCGGAGCACGCCAAGGATTTCGTGGCGGCTAACTCGGCCGCCAACGTCTCGACGGCTCTCGATTTGGTCATTCCCAAGATCGAGCAGCAGCTTCGCAAGCACAAAGAGAAATTGACTGGTCACAAACAGACCAGTCACAAGCACATTGAGATGCCCGGTGAATTGGGCCCCGCGACTGAATAGCTTTTTCACGCGCCGCTGCCGCGCGCCGCGACGCTCCCGTAGCGGTTGAGCGTACGTTCGTTGAAAGGATCAACTATGAAATTCTCCGATTTTATCTGCAACGGAGCCATCAAGGCCGAACTAACGGCCGATGACAAGCCCAGCGCGATTCGCGAGCTTGTCACCTCGTTGGTTGACGCCGGAGCTATCAAGGACGAAGACAAGGACGATATCGTCAACGCGATCATGCAACGCGAAGAATTGGGAAGCACGGGCATCGGACGCGGCGTGGCCGTTCCGCACTCGAAGCATCCCAGCGCGGATCGCTTGGTGGGCACCGTCGGCGTGTGTGCCGACGGGGTCGACTTCAACAGCCTGGATGGCGAGAAAGTACATCTCTTCTTTCTGTTGATCTCTCCTCCCGATCGGCCCGGCGATCACTTGCGAGCGTTGGAGAACATCTCCCGCCGGCTTCGCAATGACACGTTCTGCCGATTCCTAAAGCAATCGAAATCCCCGCAAGACATCCAGACGTTGTTGGACGAGGCGGATAATAACCAATTCGGCTCGTAATCACCGACGGGCATTCGCTCTTCGGTAGACGCCTTTTCGGCGCGGGATGTGGGTATGTGAATGCCGCGCATCGACCGCCGATGGCGAATTCGCACAGCTCTTAATCTCTTGTGGAAAGCCCGGGATGTCCCACCCGACAGCCACCTGCGGCGTGACGGTTCTTAATCGGCAAGGCCTGCACGCGCGCCCCGCGCACATGCTGGTTGAAGCTGCCGGCCGATACGCTTGCGAAGTGGAAGTGATTAAGGGCAACGAAGCGGTCGACGGAAAAAGCATTCTGTCGGTGCTGACGCTTGGCGCCGAATGCGGCACGGAACTGACGATCCGAGCCACGGGCCCCGACGCCGACGAAGCGGTCCGCGTGATCGCCGAAATGTTCGCTCGCAAGTTCCGCAAGGAGGGCAGCAGCGAGGAAGAATAGCGACCCCGAGTTGGTCCACAAACCATTTCAAAGGCGAAGGCCGATTCATTGATGCAGGTTCTGCAAGGTATCGCGGCTTCTCCCGGTGTCGCCATCGGAGAAGCGTTGATTGTGGGTAACGAGGATATTCGTATCCCTCGCCACTTCGTCATGCGCGATACCGTCGAACGCGAAGTGCAACGGCTGCATCGGGCAATGAACGTGGTCGAAGACGAGATGACGCGCGACCGCGACGCCGTCACGATCAAGCTGGGCGAGCAGTACGGTGCGATCTTCGCCGCCCATCTTCAGATGCTTCGCGATCCGAAGCTGCGTAAGGAATTGGAGTCGCTGATTCGCGACCGGCACTACTCGGCCGAATATGCCGTCAGCAGCACGTTGCGTCGCTACGCCAAGGTGTTCCAGCAGCTCGACAGCCAGTATCTGGCGGAGCGGAGCCACGATCTGTTCGATTTAGAGAAAGGCTTGCTCCGCGGTTTGGCCGGTCGACAGCGCGAGCATCTGATGAATCTCAGCTCGCCGGCAGTCATCTTGGCCAAGAACCTGACGCCCAGCGAAACGGCCAAATTGGATCGGCAATTCGTCCGAGCGATCGTGACGGAAGTCGGCGGCGCGAGCAGCCACACGGCGATCGTGGCCAAGGGGCAGGAGATCCCGGCGGTGGTCGGCACGGGCTGCTTTTTGGCCGACGTGTCGGGCGGCGATATCGTGATCGTCGATGGCGAACAGGGAAAGGTAATCGTTCGGCCCGACAAGGAAACCTTGGAGCGCTATCAAGCGACGCTGGAAACACAACGCTCGACCGCTCGGCATTTGGCTACGCTGCGCGACCTGCCGGCTGAGACGGCCGATGGCGTGCGAATCCAACTAACGGCCAATATCGAGTTTCCTTACGAGGTGGAAACGTGTTTGGCGCGAGGCGCCGATGGCGTGGGGCTGTACCGCACCGAGTTCCTGTTCCTGCAGCGCCGCGAGCTGCCCACCGAGGACGAACAGTTCCTGGCCTACCGCGACCTGGTGCTGGGCATGGCCGGGCGCGTGGTCACCATCCGCACCCTGGACCTGGGCGCCGACAAGCAGGTCGACGGTGGGCGACCCGGGGCGCCAACCAGCGCGAATCCGGCGTTGGGGCTGCGCGCGGTGCGTCTGTGCCTGCGCGAGCACACGCTGTTCAAGCCGCAGCTGCGGGCAATCCTGCGGGTCTCGGCCTTGGGTCCGGTGCGTATGATGATCCCGATGGTTTCGACTCTGCAGGAGCTCGCCCAGGTCATGCAGGTGGTCGAGGAGTGCAGGCGAGAGCTGCAGCAGGAAGGTCTGTCCTTCGATACGTCGATGCCGATCGGCGCCATGATCGAGGTGCCCGCGGCGGCGGTCTGCGCGGACATCTTCGCCCGTCAGCTGGATTTCCTCTCGATCGGCACCAACGACCTCATCCAGTACACCATCGCCATCGACCGCGGCGACGACGAGGTCAACTATCTGTACGACCCGATGCATCCGGGTGTGTTGCGTCTCATCCAGATGACGATTCGCGCCGGGCAGCGCGCCGGTATCCCGGTGGCCATGTGTGGCGAGATGGCCGGTGACTGCCGGTATACCCGGCTGTTGCTGGGCCTGGGGCTGAAGGAGTTCAGCGTGCAGCCGAACTCCCTGCTCGAGGTCAAGCAGGTGATCAGCGAGAGCCACATCGGCACCGCCAAGCGCATCACCCAGCGCCTGATGCGGGCGGTCAACAACGAACGCCGCGAGGCCCTGCTCGACGAGCTCAACGAGCGGCTCGAGGCTTGAGCCTCGACACACGTTCGATTCCAACCGCACCATCCGCCCTCGATGTTCGCGCGGCGGTGGACCTGCAAGCCCGAGTCGACTTGGCGCCAGCCGTCATCACCAGCCAGCATCGTCGATCGCGAGTGTCATCGCGCATGGACGCCCGGGGATGCCCGTTTGCGGGCTGTTAGACTATTTGCAGTGCAACAAGAGCGGGCAGGCGATTCGTGAGCGAAGCGAGAAACCAGGAATCCACACCTGAGCGTGGTCTCGTTCAGGTGACGATCGACGCGCTGTACGACGAGGACTTCGAGCGCGTCAGGTCGGCGCTGGGCGAACTGCATCCGGCCGAGATCGCGGACCTGCTCGAATCGCTGCCACTGGAGCCGCGCGAACGCATCTGGGAACAGCTTGCCCCGGAACGCTACGCCGAGGTGCTGGCCGAGGTCGAGAGCGGCGTGCGTACCGCGCGTCTGGAACAGATGCAGCCGGTGGAGGTGGCGGCGGTCGCCAGCGATGTCGACCCGGACGATGCCGCCGACATGCTGCAGGACCTGCCCGAGCCCTTCATCGAGGAGGTGCTGCAGGCGCTGGACGCGCAGAACCGCCAGCGCATCGAACAGGTCCTGCAGTACGACGAGGATACCGCCGGTGGTCTGATGAACACCGACGTGATCACCATCCGCCCGGACGTGACCTTGGGCACCGTGGTCCGTTATCTGCGCTGGCGGGGTGAGATACCGGTGCTCACCAACCGGCTGATGGTGGTGGACAGGGAGAACCGGCTGGTCGGGGTGCTACGCCTGGCGCTGCTGCTGATCGCCGACGAGGACAGCAAGGTCGAGGACCATATGGAGCTGTTCCCGGGGCTGAATGCCAGGGCACCGGTCAGCGACGTGGTGACGGTGTTCGAGCAGCGCGACTTCATCTCGGCCCCGGTGGTCGATGACGAAGGCAAGCTGCTCGGTCGGATCACGATCGATGACGTGGTCGACCAGATCGAGAAACAGGCCGAGCGCTCGATGATGCACATGGCCGGTCTGGAAGAGGGGCGTGACCTGTTCGAATCGGTGATCTCCACGGCCCGCCGGCGTACGCCCTGGCTGGGCGTGAATCTCGCGACGGCGCTGCTGGCCTCATGGGTCATCGGCCTGTTCGAAGCGACCCTGCAGCAGGTCGTGGCGCTGGCGATCCTGATGCCGGTGGTTGCGTCGATGGGCGGGATTGCCGGTAGTCAGACGCTGACCGTGGTGACGCGTGGTCTGGCCCTCGGTCAGGTCGGTTCCAACAATGCCCGTGACCTGCTGATGAAGGAGCTGCGCGTGGGTATCGTCAGCAGCGTCATCTGGGCCCTGGTGGTGGCGCTGGTCGCGGGCCTGTGGTTCGCCGATCCCGCGATCGGTCTGGTCGGCGGTTGCGCCATCATCGTCAATCTCGTGGTCGCGGCGGTAGCCGGCGCGATCATCCCGCTCAGCCTCAAGCAGCTCGGTGTCGATCCGGCCCTGGCCGGTGGCGTGTTGTTGACCACCGTCACCGACGTCATCGGATTCATGGCTTTTCTGGGGCTGGGGACCGTGCTGCTACTGCCTGCATGAGCTCGACCAGCTCTGCCTGGCGTGGGCCACGTTCACTCAACCCACGCAGCACCCCCTGGCGGTCGGTCTGGTCGCGGTTCTGGCTGAGCTTGAACTTGCCGACCAGTCGATCGACCTCCAGGGTCAGCGCGTGAATCTCGCCCAGCTGTGCGTCAATGAAGTCCGCGGGCGCGTCACTGACCCGCCAGGCGCCGGACAGGGCTGCCTCGTGGCTGTCGGTCAGCTGCTCCAGATGCGCGCGCAGCACACCGGGGTCGTCGCTCAAGTAGGCCCGACAGTGCGCATGCACGACCGCGTAGTTCCAGGTCGGCACGACCCGACCATGGGTCAGCTTGCCGGGATACCAGGACGGCGAGACATAGCCGTTCGGGCCGTGGAAGATGGCCAGCACCGGGGCGTGACGCTGCAGCAGACGGGCGTGCGGATTGGCCTTGGCCAGATGCCCGAGCAGCCGTGGCGGGCGGCCCTGCCCCGCTTCCTCATCCCCCGCCACCGGCTCTGCGATCAGCGGCAGATGTGAGATCATCAATGCCTTGCCGGTATCCTCGGCCACCTGTTCGGGGTCGACGCTGACAAGCGTGGCGAGCGGTGCTTGCTCGATGACGGCCAGCAGCCGGCTGTGCTCGGTCTCGCGAAAATACTTCGGATTGTACATACGCTCACCCCGATTCGATGGCCGATTCGATGGCCGCCGCCGGACCGGCGGAGACCACCTCGTCCCACAGCGCCAGCAGCTCCGCCTGACCGGCGCGCCGCGCGGTGAGAATCACGCGTAGCTCGTCGGGATCCTTGATGGTGGTGAGATGCCCCTGTTTCGGGAACAGCTTGTCCTTGAGTCGGGACAGCCAGTAGCGTAGCGCCGCGTAGCGTAGCATCGCTATCCAGGCGTCACGCTCGCGGGCCAGCAGCGGCCGGCCAGCGTTATAGGCATGCAGCAATCGGCGCGCCCGGCTCGGTTCGAGGCTGCCGTCGGCCCTGCTGCACCACTGGTTGACCGTCACCGCGACGTCGTACACCAGCAGATCCGTGCAGGCGTAATAAAAATCGATGACGCCGGTGATCACACCGTTCTTGAACAGCACGTTGTCCGGGAACAGGTCGGCGTGGATCACACCGCGCGGCAGGTCCGAGAAGTCGTGCCGACATTGGAAAGCGATCTCGTCGGTCAACAGGCTGTGGTCGCAGGCCTCGAGCACCGGGTCGAGTCGGGCCGCGGTCTGCTTGCGCCAGGCCATGCCACGTCGATCCCAGCGTTCCTGCGGAAATCCTTCGGCGGCCCGATGCAGTTGCGCCAACACCGAGCCGACCGCCTCGCAGTCGGCGCCGGTCGGCTCCTCGGTGCTTTCTCCGGCGAGGCGCTCCACCAGCGCCGTGGGGCGTTCGTTCAGCGATTGCATGAGGCTGCCGTCACGCGCCGCCATCGGTCGCGCCGAGGGGAAGCCACGTGCCGACAGCCAGGCCATCAAATCCAGGAAGAACGGTACCTCGTCGGCCGGCCACTGCTCTATCAGGGTCAGGACGAACTCGCCACCGGTGGTGGTGACGAAATAGTTGGTGTTCTCGATGCCTTCGCTGATGCCCTTGAAGGCGACCAGCTCGCCGACGTCGAAGCGCTGCAGGAATCGCTCGAGCTGAGCGCGGTCTACACGTGTGAATACCGACATGTCCAGGCTTCAATCGAGAACCGCCGGGCAGCTCGCCGGCGGTGGGTATCCAGGGCGACCCACTGTCGCGCCGTTGGCAGACGGGCGTGACGGGTGTGACGCGAATCCAATGCGCTCGGCGTGCGCTACGGGCCACCGACGCCCCTGCCGCCCGGGTGACGGTGGGGTCAGTCGACCGCGAACGCTGGCGCTACCAGCGAAAGATGACCCAGTGTGGAATGACCAGGTTGGGATCGAACTGATCGGACCGGCGTTCCAGGCGACCGTCACCGTCGACGTCGTACAGATAGTACGGGGGGCCCACACGCGGTGTGATCTTGACCGCACGTAGACGACCGTCCACCCGGTACTCGGTGATGACGTCGTCGCCGCGACGTGCATCCCGAATCTGGATGTCCGGGTCGATGGCCTCACCGCTGCGCACGCGTTCCGGTATCGGCGGAGGCTCGGGGACCGGCAGCAACTCGCTGCCCTGGCCCGCGACGGTTCGGCTGAGCCCGCCCAGGGCCACGCCGAGTAGCAGCAGCGACGCCAGGGTCCGGGGCAGGCGCCCGCGCGACGAGCGGCGGGCCTTGGATTGGATGGGCATGAGTATCGCGGGCATGGGTCTCGCGCGCCTGTGGCGCGGGCATGGGTCTGGTGCGCCTGTGGCGCGTCGGGGATGTCTCGACGTTGGGCCGGAGCTCGGGCCACAGCTTGACCTAGAGCTGTAGCAGTTTTTCGCGCTCGGCGCGGGAGGGCTCGAAGCCACGTCCTTCATAATGAGCGAAGATAGCTTCCAATACCTGCTCCGGTTTGTCCACAACGCTGAACAGGTCCAGATCATCCGGATCGATGGTGCCCTGTGCGGCCATGCTGGCCCGTAGCCAATCGACCAGACCGCTCCAGAACGTGCTGTCCACCAGCAGGATGGGTATGCGTGGCGACTTGCCGGTCTGCACCAGGGTCAGGATCTCGGCCAGCTCGTCCAGGGTGCCGAAGCCACCGGGCATCACCACGTAGGCCGCGGCGTGCTTGACGAACATCACCTTGCGCGCG
>JAGRHX010000022.1 GCA_020444775.1 Gammaproteobacteria bacterium | reverse complement strand
CCTCGAAGTGCCCGGCCAGATGACGACGCTGATCGTTGCCGAGCAGGAACAGATAAAGCGCACGCGCTGGATCGGCGCAATCGAACCGGGCCAGCTCCGCGCACATGGCGTTCAGCGGCAGGTCCTCGAGCAGTGGCCACCAGGCGCGCCCGAACAGGCGTCGCGCGACCTGCCCGGCACTGCCGCGTGCGTGCAGAAAGGCACGTGCTCCGGCCTCCAGGCCCTGCGACCGGAACACGCCTACCAGCGGCTCGTCGATGTACACATGACCCGCGAGCACGCTGCCGCCGTCACCGGACCAGACGCTGGCCGGTCGATGCTGCAGATGCGCCGCCAGAATCGCGGACAGATCGAAATCGCGTCGGCACAGCGGCAGACGCCCGCTGTGCAGGGTTACGCCGAGCGCCTCGGCGGTCTGCTCGGCGAGGACCGCATCGAGCATGCGTCTGAACGAGAAGTTGTAGCCGTGCACCGTAGCGCCCTGCGCGCGCAGCTCGGCGACAATCGCCCGAGAGTCCAGTCCTCCGCTCAGAAAGCTGCACTCCATGCGACTCGCCGTGTCGCCATTCCCGCCCGTCGAGCGACGCACCGCGATCGCCTGTTGGAAGCGTTCCAGCACGTGCCCGGCATGACAGCATGGCGCCAGCTCTTGCTGCTCACAGCGGTCCCATCGAAAGTAGCTGCGCACGCGCGGTGAGGGTCGGGTCTCGCTCAGCGACAGGGTCAGATGCGTGCACTCACGCAGGCACTCGACCTCCCGGTAAGGGGTACGGGTGCCCAGCGGCACGCCGAACACGCTGGCCTCGGCGACAGCGTCGAGGTCCACACCGAGATCGATGAGGCCGGATCGCTCGATTACACCGAGCGCGCTCGCGAACAACAGCAGTCCGTCACCACGGGCAACATACAGGGGCCGCACGCCGATGCGATCCGTGAACAGATGGAGCAGGCCACGCTCGGGAGCCAGATGCAGAGCCGCAAAGGTGCCCCTGCAGCGTTCCAGCACATCGAAGCGACCAGCCCGGAAGGCTCCGTGCAGGGTCCGCAGCTGCTGCTGTCGGTCGGCGGGCACGCTGCCCGGCAGGGGCTCGCCGACCACGCCACTCAAGCCCTGCGACCCCTCGTCGATCCAGCCGGCCCCATCCAACATACCCAGATCCAGCTTGGCCAGATAAAGACCCGGAAGTCGCTTCTCGTACACGGTATCGAGTCGTCCACGACCGAGCGCCGAGCGTAGCGCGGCGATCCGGTCTTCGCTGATAGCTGCGTGTTCGGCCAGCAGACCGGCAAGGATGGTCATCGGTGGGTAATCAGAGGCGGCTGGGTCGAGAATGGTCTTGAACTGCCGTTATCCTAGCCTGGATCGATCGTTCTGGGCGCGGCGTCGGTCACAACGTGGACTCGAGTCGACCGCCGGGCCAGGTACCGGTCCACGCCAGGAGATGAGGACCGCAACCCACGCAGGGAGAGTGAGATGCTGCCCGAGCCCGCCAGCACCCGCATTCGTTTCGCCCATCCGGTCTATCGTCTGCATGAACGATTCGCGCTTCGCGCCTCGCGCACGCAGCACGCCCAGACCTTCGACCCGACGCGGCTGAGCGAGGATCTGGCCGACGCCCATGTGCTGGTCATCTCCGGCTGGTGGCGCGAGGAACTGCTCGCGCACGCGCCGCGGTTGCGCTACATCCAGATCTGCGCCGCCGGTCACGAGCAGTTCGATACCAACGCGCTGCGGGCGCGTGGCATCCGTCTGTGCAACGCCGCCGGCGTCAATGCCAACGCGGTGAGTGAGCACGCGCTGGGGCTGATGCTGACCCTGACCCGCCAGCTGCACCTGGCGCGTGACAACCAGCGACACCGTCATTGGCGCCCGCTGATCGCCGACCCCGACCACCGTGAGGACGAGCTGCCGGGCAAGACCGTGCTGATCGTCGGCGCGGGCCGGATCGGTACCCGGCTGGCGCGATTGTGTAGGGCATTGCAGACCACGGTCATCGGCATCAAACGCGATGTCCGCGAACACGACCCGGCCTTTGACGAAGTGCACCCGCCCGAGGCTTTTCAGGCACAGCTTCCCCGCGCCGATTTCATCGTCCTGTGCTGCCCGCTCACCGATCAGACCCGCGACCTCCTCGATGCCGACGCGTTCATGCTGATCCGACCGCACGCCTACCTGATAAACGTGGCACGTGGTGGCTGCGTGGACGAGGCGGCCCTGCTGCACGCGCTGAACAGCGGCGAGCTGCGCGGTGCCGCCATCGATGTCAGCGTGCATGAGCCATTGCCGCCAACGTCACCGCTGTGGACGGCACCGAATCTCGTCATCACCCCGCACAGCGGCGGTGAGACACCGGCGTACGAGGATCGGGTGCTGGACGTGCTGGAAGAGAACCTGGAACGCCTGTGGCGGGGCGAGACGAACTTGCGCAACGCGATAGTCTGAGGCCCCGCGACGGCGAGGACAGCGGACGAGGTCGCTGGGTGAGGTCTAGGCGCGGTACCGTCCAGGCTTGAAGCGTGCCAGCAGCAGCGCGTGCATGCGCGCGGGCGTCATCGGCGGCCGTGCCAGCGACGGGTCGGGCCGCGTGTCGAACAGATACAAGCCGCCGACGTGCCCGTCCCCGGGTCCCGTCTGCATGTCCCGCCGTCGGTCGATGCGCGTGGCCACCCGCACGCAGACGTATACCGCCAGCCCCATCAAGCCGGTCGCCACGGTCAGCGCGGCCAGCGCCGATCCGAAGCCTACGGCGAAGCAGACCATCGCCACCACCAGCAGCAGCGGCAGCCCCTGCAGGACCAACGCTAGCACCAGAACCAGGGTCCAGGTACAAAGCCTCAGCAGCCGCGGCACGCTCATAGGTGGGCGCGAATGCTCATCGCTTGCGTGCTTCTGGACATCGGGCTGGACTGGCAACATGGTGGCGGCGCTCCTCGGGACCGGGGATCAGCGGCTCGGTGAACCATACCGCGCGAGTTGGATGGCTGTCACGCCGGTGGAACTCGAGGCCCCCGCGCGAGCGGCCACTCCCGGTCCCGAGCACGCTCACCGGATGATAGTCTTCGCTTGCCGGCGCCCGGCGCTGGCAAGCACTTCGTAGACCTTCAACATGCTCGACACGAGGAGACCAG
>JAGRHX010000268.1 GCA_020444775.1 Gammaproteobacteria bacterium | reverse complement strand
ACATGAAGGCCAGGGTGTCGTCCAGGTACTGTGGTTCCAACGTTGCCTGACTGGCGCGCTCGTAGGTGGCGGCATCCGGCCCGTGCGGAGCCATGCAGTTGTGCAGGGAGCTGCCACCGGGGACGAAGCCCTCGGCCTTGCCATCGTAGCGACCACTGACCAGCCCCATGAACTCGCTCATCACGTTGCGATGGAACCAGGGCGGCCGGAAGCTGTGCTCGGCCACCATCCAACGGGGCGCAAACAGCACGAAATCACAGTTCGCGGTACCGGGCTGGGTCGACGGTGAGGTCAGCACCGTGAATATGGACGGATCACAGTGATCGAAGCTGACCGTGTTGATCACCTGAAACGATGCCAGGTCGTACTTGTAAGGCACGCAGTTGCCGTGCCACGCCACCACGTCCAGCGGCGAGTGCTGCAAGCCACACCGCCAGCTGTGGCCTTGGAAACGCACCACCAGCTCCAGCTCGCCGCCGCGGCACTCGTAGGCAGCTGCCGGTGCCTGGAAATCACGCGGGCTGGCAAGCCCGTTGGCACCAATGGGTCCGAGCTCGGGCAGCTCGAAGGGCGCGCCGAAATTCTCGCACACATAGCCTCGGGCAATGCCGCTGCCGCTGTCGCGCCGGACCTGGAAACGCAGCCCCCGGGGCAGCAGCGCGATCTCCCCCGGCCTCACCGCCAGCCAGCCCAGCTCGGTGCGTATCTGCAACGCTCCGGACTGCGGCACGACAAGCAGCTCGCCGTCGTTGTCGGCCAGGAAGCGATCCTGCATATCGGTGTCGAAGGCATACAGATGCGCCGCGATGCCGGTCTGGCTGGCGACGTTGCCGTTCGCGCACATCGTGAACAAGCCGTCGATGAAATCGGTCCCGGGCTCCGGATCCGGAAGCGCGTTCCAGCGCAGCTGCGCCGGCGTCACCGGTGGCGCATCCGATACCGAGCGTGGATGTGGTGTCAGCCAGGTGCCGGGTGGCAACAGCTCAAACTCGCCGTGCACGACCGAGGGTCGCACGCGGTACATCCAGGTTCGCCGATTGCGGGCACGAGGCGCGGTGAACGCGCTGCCGCTGAGCTGCTCGGCATACAGCCCATAGGCGCAACGCTGCGGCGAATTCTGACCGACCGGTAGCGCGCCCGGCAGCGCTTCGCTGCTGAAGTGACTGCCGAAACCCGACAGATAGGCGAGCCCGGCAACCTGGTCAGGACTCGATATCGGCCCGGAGCCCGCCCGGCCAGCGGTGACGCGCGATTCGGTCATACCCGTTTCCTCCTCTTCAGCAGGGCCCGCCCGAATCCATCCTGGATTCGACCGAGGGCGCCCGGCGCGAAATGCGCTCGTGCCGAGCTTCCTTCAGTCACCGGTGGCAGTCGCCACCAGTCCACGATCGTTCAGCCAGCGCGCGATGGCCTGGCCGATCTCGGCGCCAGAGTCCTCCTGCAGGAAATGACTGCCGCGCACCGTGACCTCGGTCTGATTGGCAAAGCCACGACAGAACTCGCGCTGCGCGCCGATCAGGATCGCGCCGGGGTCGGCGTTCACGAACAGCTTGGGGACCTGACACCCGCGCAGCCAATCGGCGTAGCGCTGCACGATGGCGACGACGTCGGCCGGCTCACCGTCGAGCGGGATCTCGCGTGGCCAGCTCAAGGTCGGTCGCCGGGCTTCGCCGGGCTCGGCGAAGGGCCGACGATACTCGGCCATCTCCTCGGGCTCGAGCTCGCGCAGGATCGATCCCGGCAGCACACGTTCGACGAACAGGTTGCGCTGCAGGATCAGATCCTCTCCGGCGTCGCCGCGAAACGCCTCGAAGATGGGTCTTGCCTGCTGGTTCCACTCATCCCATCGAAGTGGCCGCACGATCGCTTCCATGTAGACCAGGCCCCTGACGCGGGACGCGTTGCGCCGCGCCCAATCGAAGCCGAGCGCCGAGCCCCAGTCGTGCACGACCAGGATGAGCGGGCCGTCCGGGACCAGCGCCTGCAGACAGGCATCGAGGTAGCGAGCGTGCTCGCTGAACCGATAGCGCTCGGGCCCTGAAGGCTGCAGCTTGTCCGAATCGCCCATGCCGATCAGATCCGGCGCGATGCAGCGGCCGAGCCGGGCCACCGAAGGGATGACGTTACGCCACAGGAACGACGAGGTCGGATTGCCATGCAGGAACACGATGGGCTGGCCCTGGCCCTGCTCGACAAAGGCCATGCTGCTGTCCAACGTCTGCACGCGCTGCTTGCTCATCTGCGCTCACTCCCCACTGTGTGCACCGCCCGCTGTTCGCTGTCGCAGCGGCGAGGCTCGTCATCGTCGTTCGAGATAGACCGCTAGCGGTCGCCGCCGCGCGTACCGGCCAACGAGGCGAGGCCCCAACGACCGGAGCCCGATACCCGGCACCGGCGTGTTACCTTAGAACGCCGACCATCCCGTTGCCAGCATCCAGACCGGCCGCAATCGGGACATCCAGGTCGTGCCCTTGCGTATCGATGTCCGAGCAAGCCCGAGCGTCGGTGTGCACCGCAGCATGCAGCGAGAAACCAATCCAGAATGAATGCGAATCGCGACACCTTCGCCGCCGAGGATACCTTCGACTATGTGGTGATCGGCGCCGGGTCGGCCGGCTGTACGGTCGCCAGCCGTCTGAGCGAGACCGGCGCCAGGGTCGCCCTGCTCGAAGCAGGGCCTTCCGACACCAACCCGATGATCCACATCCCGGCCGGTGTTCGCAGCCTGCTGCATCACCCGAAATTCAACTGGAACTTCTCCTCGGAGCCGGAGCAGAGCAGCGGCAATCGTAGAATCCACTGGCCACGTGGCAAGGTGCTCGGCGGCAGCAGCTCGATCAACGGCATGCTCTACGTGCGCGGCAATCCCGCCGACTACGACACCTGGGCACAGATGGGCTGCCGTGGCTGGAGCTACGAAGAGGTGTTGCCCTACTTCAAGACCTCGGAGCGCTATGACCGTGGCGACAGCGCCTATCGTGGACGTAGTGGTCCGCTACAGGTCGAAGACTATCGCACGATCCTGCCGCTCACCCACCACTTCGTCAGCGCCGCCCAGGAGGCCGGTTTCAGCTTCAACCCGGACCTCAACGGCAGCAGCCAGGACGGTGTCGGCTACTCACAGATGACGCGTCTGGGACGCTACCGCGGCTCGACAGCGCGCACCTATCTGGCGCGCGCCATCCACCGCGACAATCTGCGGGTCGAAACCAATGCGCTGACCACCGGGCTGATCCTCGAAGGCAAGCGCTGCACCGGCGTCGCGTTCGAGCAGGACGGTCGGGCGCGGCGCTTCAAGGCACGCAAGGAGGTGATCGTCAGCGGTGGCGCGATAGGCTCTCCGCACATCCTGCAGCTGTCCGGCATCGGGCCCGCGGCCCATCTGCAAGCCATCGGCATCAATCCGGTGCTGGACCTGCCCGGCGTCGGCGCGAACCTTCAGGATCACTACGTGGTTCGGATCATCCACCGCGTACGCGACGAGATCTCGATCAACGAGCTGGCGCGGGGTCTGCGTCTGGCCCGCGAGGTGGTGCGCTTCTTCTTCACCGGCAAGGGTGCGCTGACCTTCGGCATCACCACCGCCCAGGTCTTCTGCCACAGCCGCGAGGGGCTGGTCGGCCCGGACATCCAGCTGCTGTTCACGCCGGCCAGCTACGATGCCAACAAGATGCTGGAGCTGGAGCGGCGACCCGGCTTCACCCTGGTCGTCTGTCCGGTACGGCCCGCCAGCCGCGGGACGATCATGGCAGCCTCGGCCGACCCGCATGCCCATCCACGCATCACGCCCAACTATTTCACCAACCCGGACGATCTACGCGTGATGGCGGCGGGCTTCGCACACGCACGGCGGATCCTGGCGGCGCCGAGCATCGCCCGCTACAGCGCGGGCGAGCTGCAGCCGGGACCCGAGGTGCAGTCCGAGCAGGGCCTCGCCGATTACGCCCGGGATTTCGGCACCACCATCTATCACCCGGTCGGCACCTGCAAGATGGGCGAAGACCCGATGGCGGTCGTCGATGCCAGGCTGCGCGTGCGTGGCATCGACGGGCTACGGGTCGCGGACGCGTCGATCATGCCGGTGCTGACCACCGGCAACACCAATGCGCC
>JAGRHX010000021.1 GCA_020444775.1 Gammaproteobacteria bacterium | reverse complement strand
GTGCCGGTCGTGGCTTTTGCAGCGGTGGTGACGTCGGTGGCATGGGCGGTGGGCAGGACAACCGTCCACACGTGACTCGAGCACGAATCGCCGACATCATCCAGGCTTTTCCCAAGCGGCTGGCGCGCTTTGACAAGCCGATCATCGCCGCGGTCAACGGCGTGGCCATCGGTGGCGGGATGGATCTTGCGCTGGCCTGCGATTTCCGGGTGGCCGGGCGCAGCGCCCGCTTCGCCGAGACCTACGCGAAGATCGGTCTGCTGCCGGGCGGTGGTGGCGCGTACTTCCTGCCGCGCATCATTGGCAAGGGGCGAGCGCTGGAGCTGCTGTTGACCGCGGATTTCATCGATGCCGGGACGGCTCTGGAGATCGGGCTGGTCAATCACGTGTTCGACGACGACTCGCTGCTCGAGCAGACTCATACCATCGCTCGCCGCATCGCCAGCCTGCCGCCGTTGTCGGTGCGCCTCATCAAGCGCACCGTCGTGCACGGACTGGAGTCGGACATGATGTCGAGTCTGGACCTGGTCAGCTCGTTCATCGCTGTCACCCGGGCCGGGCCCGACCATGTGGAGGCGATCAAGGCCTTCCGCGAGAAACGCCCGGGGGACTACGTGGGCCACTGAGCACGCGTGCCAGTACCGACCTCGACACACCACAAGACCAAGGAGCACGCCCGTATGACCATGCGACCCGAGATTCAAGGCACCCGACACGTGGTATCGACCGGCCACTACTATGCATCGCAGGCGGCCTTTCAGATTCTCGAAGATGGCGGCAATGCCATCGACGCCGGGGTCTGCGCGGGGATCGCCCTGGGCGTGCTGCAGAGCGACCTGGTCAGCGTCGGCGGGGTGGCGCCGATCATTGTCTATATCGCCAAGACCCAGGAGGTCGTCACCATCTCCGGGCTGGGCTGGTGGCCACGCAAGGCGGACGTCGAGTATTTCCGTCGTGAGCATGGCGGGGCGATTCCCTCCGGGCACATGCGCACCGTGGTGCCGGCGGCCCCGGATGCCTGGATCACCGCGCTCGAGCGCTGGGGCACGCGCTCCTTCGGCGAGGTGGCTGCCGCGGCGATCCGTTTCGCGCGCGACGGGTTTCCCATGAACGAGCTGCTGCAGGGCACGGTGAGCAGGAACATCGAGTCCTACCGGGCCTTCGACGCCAATGCCCGGATCTTCCTCAAGGATGGTGAGCCGTACGCATTGGGCGAGAGCTTCAAACAGACCGATACCGCACGCTGGCTGCAGTACATGGTCGACCAGGAGCGCGCGGCGGCGGCCGACGGCGGCCGTCTGGCCGGATTGCAGGCGGCCCGTGACGCCTTCTACAAGGGTGACATCGCCCGCCTCATCACCGATTACCACGCCGAGGTCGGCGGCTGGCTGACCCTCGAGGACATGGCCGAGTACCGCTCTGGCATCGAGCCGCCCCAGACGCTGCGTTTCGGCGACGTGCAGGTCTACGCCTGCGGTCCATGGTGTCAGGGACCCGCGTTGCTGCAGACCCTGAATCTGTTGGAGCAGAAGAACCTGCGCTCACTGGCGCACAACAGCCCGGAGTACGTGCACCTGGTCACGGAGGCCATCAAGCTGGCGATGGCCGATCGCGACTGCTACTACGCCGATCCGCGCTTCGTCGACGTGCCGATGGAGGCGCTGCTGTCGAGCGAGTACGCGCGGACACGCGCGGCGCGTATCGATGAGCGCAAGGCCTGGGCCGAGATGCCACCGCCGGGTGACTGGAAGGCCCTGGGGCTGCCGCATGCGCCGCCGGTGTTCAAGCCGCGGCCGATGGACACCGGCACCGATGGCGCCGCCCTGGATACCACCTACCTGTGCGTGGTCGACGGTGAGGGCAACGTGTTCTCGGCAACGCCCAGCGACGGCTCGACCAATGGCGGCATCGTGCCGGGTCTGGGCTTTGTGGTCAGCGGTCGCGGCACCCAGTCCTGGACTGATCCGGACCACCCTTGTGTATTGGCGCCGGGCAAGCGGCCGCGACTGACACCGAACCCGGCGATCGCGATCCAGGGGGGCGAGCGCTTCGTGCCGTTCGGCACACCCGGTGGCGATGTGCAGATCCAGGCGATGGTGCAGACCTTCCTCAATCTGTTCGTGCACGGTATGGGACCGCAGGCCGCGGTCGAGGCGCCACGCTTCGCAAGCTACTCGTTCCCCAGCTCATTCGAGCCGCACGACTATCATCCCGGCCTGCTCAAGATCGAGGGGCGCATGGATCCGGCGGTCGGCGAAGCGCTCACCGCGCTCGGGCACCGCATCGAACGCTGGCCGGACATGACCTGGCTGGCGGGCTCGATCTGCATGATCGATGCGGATCGACGCCGGGGGCTGTTGTCAGCTGGTGCCGACCCCCGACGGATGGCCTACGCGGTCGGCTGGTGACCAGTCGAGCGGTGCCGCTAACGAGTGCCCCGGCCGGGCACACCGAACAACGATATCGGGCATGAATACCGAAGGAGGAGCAGCGTGGAAATAGGTGTGATGATCTTTCCCACCGACAAGTCGATCCAGCCGATCGAGCTTGCCCGTGAGGTCGAATCGCGTGGTTTCGAGTCGCTCTGGTTTCCTGAGCACAGTCATATCCCGACCAGCCGCGAGACCCCCTGGGGCGGCCGCAAGGGCGCGCCGCCCCTGCCAGAGATGTACTGGCGGGCGCACGATCAGTTCGTCGCGCTGGCGGCCTGCGCCGCGGTCACCGAGAAGATCCGTCTCGGCACCGGTATCACCCTGGTCGCCCAGCGTGATCCGATCTGGCTGGCCAAGGAAGTAGCCAGTCTGGACATGATCTCCAAGGGCCGTTTCGAGCTCGGCGTCGGCTACGGGTGGTGCGTGGAGGAGATGCGCAATCACGGCCTGGATTTCAAGCAACGTCGCGACCTGCTGCGCGAGAAGATCCTGCTCATGAAGGCTCTGTGGACCGAGGAGGAGGCGAGCTATCAAGGTGAGCTGTTACAGCTCGAGAAGAGCTGGGCCTGGCCCAAGCCCGTCCAGCGCCCGCATCCACCCATCGTCATGGGCGGCGCGGTCGGTCCGAAGACCGCGGCGCATATCGCTGAGTTCTGTGACGGCTGGCTGCCGCTGGGCGGCGCCCACGACATCGAGCAGGGTGTGAAGCGGATCCGCGAGGCCTGCCAGGCGATCGGTCGTGACCCGGACAGCGTCAAGCTGAGCATGTTCTACGCACGCTCGCTGAAGCCCGATGAGATGAAGGCCCACGAGGCGCTGGGCGCGCAACGCGCCGTGCTGCCGCTGCCGTCGGCGGGCGCCGACAAGGTGTTGCCGCTGCTCGACGAGTACGCGCGCATGATTGGTTGACGGCGTTGCGCGGCCGATCCGCGCAGCGCGCGAATCTCGCACCTCGATCAATGAGGCAGCGAAGGAGGGGCTGACGATGAGTGACAAACCGATGGTCGGTTTCGTCGGGCTGGGCAGCATGGGTTTTGGCATGGCAAGAAATCTGCTCGCCAAGGGACATGCGCTGATGGCCTACGACGTGGTCACCGAGCGGGTCGACGCGCTCGTCGACCTGGGGGCCACCGCCGCCGAGAGCCCGGGCGAGATCGGCCGGTATTGCCAGCGGGTGATGGTGATGGTGGTCAGCGGTGAGCAGGTCGAGTCGGTGCTCAGCGCACGGGGCGGGCTGCTCGAAGGCATGAGTGGCGGCGTGATCATGGTGATGAGCACCATTGCGCTGTCCGAGCTCAGACGGATCGCCGCCAGCGCCGAGGCCCACGGCGTGCAGGTCATCGACTGCCCGGTCAGCGGCGGGGTCGAGGGCGCCAATGCGGGCACCCTGACGATCCTGAGCGGTGGCGAGCCGGCGCTGTTCGAGGCACAACGCGATCTGCTCGAGGCGGTGGCCGCGAACGTCACCCATCTGGGGCCGCTCGGCGCCGGGATGGTCGGTAAGCTGGCCAACAACCTGATCCTGGGCGCCGGCCGGCTGGCCATCGCGGAGGCCTTTGCGATGGCCAGCAAGGCGGGCCTGTCCAGCGAGGCGCTGTACAAGACGCTCATCACCTGCTCGGGTGACAGCCGTCAGCTCCGGGCCCTGGAGGGGGCGATCCTGCGTGGTGAGTATCCACGCGCGACCTTCCACGGTCTCAAGGATCTGAGCGCCGCGGTGGACAGTGGTCGCGCGGTCGGTCAGGCCATGCCGTTGACCGGTCTGACCCGCGAGCTCTATCAGCTCATCGATGACAAGCTCGGTGGCCTGCACGGCTCCAACGAGGTCTTGCGTTACTACCTGGAGGATTCCTGAGTCCGATCGCGGTCGCGGCGCTGTGGCTGCTGGGTCGCGGCCCGGGCTCAGCGCCGTGGCGGCAGCGCGGCCAGGAAGCAGAACGCGCCGAGCAGGGAGCCGGCCGCGAGCACCACGAAGCCGAGCTGGTAGTTGCCGGTGACATCGGCCATGTAGCCGGCGAAGATCGGGCCGCACGACATGCCGAGCATCACGATCAGGGAGGAGAAGCCCATGATCGTGCCGTACGAGCTGGCACCAAAGTAGTCGGCGCGCATCGCCGTCATCAAGGGCCCGCGCACGCCCCAGCCCAGACCGTGCACGAATACCGCGAGCATCACCATCCACGGTGCGCTGGCGAAGGCCAGCAGCGCCAGGCCGAACGCGTGCGCGGCCAGGCAAGCCGCGCACAGCCAGCGCTTGTTCCACTGATCGCCGAACAGACCACCGGCGATCTGGCCAGCGATCTGGGTGGCGGTCATGAAGGCGACCACGCTGCCCGCGGCGGCCAGCGAGAAGCCCAGCGGGCCTTCGCTCAGATGCGCAATCAGATGCACCATGATCGAGGCCACGGTCAGCAGGGCCAGCGCGTGGCCGAAGGAGATGAACCAGAACGCCCCCGTGCGCATGGCCTCGCCGGCGGACAGATCCCGGCGGAGCCGCGGCCGCGGCCCGAGTCCCGCATGGTGCTCGTCGCTCGTGCTCGTGGGGATGCCGTCGACGTGCTCGCCATAGGCCTCGGGCCGATGCCGGACCAGCCGCGCCAGCGGTATGCCGAGCAGCAGCACCAGCACGCCGGACGCGAAGGCGGTGCCACGCCAGCCCAGGCGCTCGAGGGCCAGCACCACCAGGGGCACGCACAGCCCGCCGACCGAGAAGCCGAGCTGCGACAGCGCGACCGCCTTGGAACGATGTCGATCGAACCAGCTGACCACGGCGACCATGACCGTGGCGAAACCGCCGAGGCTGGAGCCGACCGCGATCAGCGCGAAGCTCAGATAGAACTCGATGATGGTGTCGACCTGGCTGAACAGCATGAAGCCGACCGCGTACATCACGGTGCCGATCTGCAGGATCATGCGTGGCCCATAACGGTCGACCATCCAGCCCTGCAGGGGGCCCAGGATGCCGCTCTCGACGCGGGTCAGGGCGAAGGCGCCGGCGACCACGGCCTTGCTCCAGCCGAACTCCGCCTGCAGCAGCACCACATAGGCGCCATAGGACTGCATCCACAGCAGACTGGAGAGCAGCTGTATACCGGAGGTGGCGAGCGTCAGCCACCAGCCATAGAAGACGTGACCGCGCGGTCGCACGACCCGATCGAATGAGCTCAGCAGGCCTGCCATCTCTGTCCTGTCGCGAAGCGGAGGGATGCGTGCGAACGCGAGGTCGGGTCGTCGGGCCCGATGGCGTCAGCGCGCGGTACGCCGATCGCATTGTCCATGGCCCGGTCGGCACCGCGCAATGTCTTGCGCGGAAACCGGACCGTGCGCGGCGTTCCGCGCCGCGGTCGGCGATGGTCACGGCGAGTCACCGGTCGACGGTGATATCCTTTGGTCAGTCACCAGAGGATGAACGTGTCATGTCAACACAATCCACGGTCAAAGCGATCACGTTGCCCAGCTTGATGGCGATGAAACGCAAGCAGGAGAAATTCGCCTGTCTGACCGCGTATGACTATTGCACCGCCCACGCGGTGAGCGCGGCGGGCGTGGAGCTGATCCTGGTGGGTGATTCGTTGGGCATGGTGATGCAGGGCCATGACAGCAGCCTGCCGGTGACGGTCGAGGACGTGGCCTATCACGTGCGCTGCGTGCGACGTGGCAACCAGGGCGCCCTGTTGATGGCGGATCTGCCCTTCATGAGCTACTGCACCGAGATCAATGCGCTCGAGAACGCGGCCATCCTGATGCGCGAGGGGGCGCAGATCGTCAAGTTGGAGGGTGGCGCCTGGCTCGCAGAGTCGACCCGTCTGCTGACCGAGCGCGGTATCCCGGTTTGCGCGCACATGGGACTCACGCCGCAATCGATCAATCATCTGGGCGGCTACCGGGTGCAGGGGCGCGACCCGAAGCGTGCCAACGAGATGGTCGAGGAGGCGAAGGTGTTACAGGATGCTGGTGCGAGCATCATCCTGCTCGAATGCGTGCCCGCCGAGCTTGCACGTCGCATCACCCAGGCTCTGGACGTGCCAGTCATCGGGATCGGTGCCGGCGCGGACTGCGACGGCCAGATCCTGGTGCTGCAGGACCTGCTCGGTCTGTGGCCCGGTCGTCCGGCGAAGTTCGTGAAGAACTATCTGGCCGGCCGTAACGACGGTATCCAGGGCGCGATTGCAGCCTATGTGGCGGAGGTCAAGGCCAGCGAGTTCCCGAGCGCGGCGCACAGCTATAGCTGACCCGGCTCGCGCTCAGGGCCCGCTACGCGTGACCGGGTCACGCGCCGGGCCCGACACGTCGCTTCGGATCGTCCAGGGCTAGACGCTCACGATCGCCTGTTCACAGCTTGTCCATGACCGTCTCACGGAAGCTGCGCATCGCGGCCGCGGACCGAGCCGCGTCGCGACCCTCGAAATCGAAGTCGATGGCCGTCACGCCGAGCCCGCGTAGTGTTTCGATGTCCCTGATCGTGTCGGCAACCGTGCCGGTGAACAGCCGCCGATTGCCGTCGCTGGCCGGCGGCGCCTGGTAGGCGTGTCGTTTGACGCGGTAGGTGATGCCGACCGACGCCGGGTCCCGACCCGCGGCTTCGGTCAGCTTGCGCAGCCGCGCGATGCCGGCCTCCAGCCGCGGCAGGCTGTCGAGCAGATTGGCATTGTTGCTACCGATCGGATACCAGGCGTCACCTACCCGGGCGGCACGGCGCATCGACGGACCGCTCTCGCCGCCGACCCAGATCGGCGGGTGTGGCTTCTGAATCGGTTTCGGGTCGACCAGCAGCCCGTCGATACGCGTGTAGCGGCCCTGAAAGCGTGGTCGCTCCTGGGTCCAGATGGCCTTGAAGGCATCGATGTACTCGTCGGTGACCGCGCCACGTTCGGCGAAGGGCGTGGTCGCCACCGCCTCGATCTCGGGCTGCAGCCAGCCCGCGCCGATGCCGACAACCAGCCGGCCTCCGGACAGCACGTCGATGGTGCTGAGCATCTTCGCGCTGAGCACCGCCGGGCGATGTGGCACCACCATCACCGCCAGCACCAGGCGGATGGATTCGGTGCGTGCCGCGATCCAGGCCGCGGCGGTGAGCTGCTCGAAACGGTGACCCGGGTCGGGCGAGTAGAACTGACCGCTCTCGGAGTACGGATAGCCGGGGGTGCTGGTGTCGGGCAGCGCCACGTGGTCGGTCAGTGTCAGGTAGTCAAAGCCCAGCGATTCCCCGAGCCGCGCGGTCTCGGCCATGGTCGCGGCGGTCGCCATCGGTCCGCTGACCGGCAGGTTGAATCCGATTTGCATGCCCTGTGTCCTGTTCAGGTTGTCCTGTTCGGGTTCCGGTGCCCGCCATGTTACGCAAGAATGTGTCGTAGACGTTAGCGCTGCCGGCACTCTCGACCGGCCGTCCGCTCTCATTGCGAACAGGAGTAGCCCCATGTCCAGTGACCTGACCCGGGCCAGCGTGCCCCCCTGCGAGCCTCTGCCCCGCCAGCTCTGTAATCTGGACAGGCTGCTGCACGCGATGGAGAAGCGTGGACTCGATGCCATCGTCGCGACCTCGGCCAACAACGTCTTCTATCTGTCCGGCTTCAACGGCATCGCCCACAAGTCCGACGAGCCGCGGCCGTACGCCTTCGTCCTGTCCAGGCATGCGCCGCGTTCGCCGGTGCTGGTGGTGGCCGACTACTATCTGGGCACGGCCTTGTCCATGTCGACCTGGGTCGAGACCATCCGCTCGTTCCGGGCGGTGATGCTGCCGCTGGACCTGCCGGCCGGCGATCTCGACATGGACCGCTTCCTCCCGGATGCGCTGGCGGACGATCCGCGCGTCGTGGAGATCCGGGCGCGCTATGCAGATGGTCTGGGCACGGCCTGCCGCGCGGTGCTGGATGAGTTGAAGCTGAGCGGGGCCCGCATCGGTTTCGACGATCCGCGCTTCGGTGCGCAGCTCGGGCTGGCCTCCTCGAACATGGCCGATGCCTACGATGCCTTGATGTTCGCGCGTGCGGTGAAGACACCTGCCGAGCTGCGGCTGCTGAGGCGGGCCACGACGCTCAACGAGACCGCGATCCTGCGCAGCATCCACTCGTGGTCCCCCGGCATGACCTGGCGGGAATTCAACCATGCCTACAACTGCGCGGTCGCCGAGCTGGGTGGCTTCGTGCGCGATCCGGGTGGCATGGTCTGGGGACACCCGCGTGGCGCGGATCCGGCGATCACCTTGTACGCGCGTGGCGATGACTTCGAGCTGACGCCGGGCATGCACGTGATGTTCGACTGTCACGGCACCGTGGACATGTACTGCTGGGACGGCGGCAAGACCTGGGTTATCGACGATGAGCCACGCGGCGTTGCCTGGACCAATGCCCGGGCCTGCGCCGAGGCCGCGGCCGAGACCATGGCGAGGATGCGCCCGGGGGTGCGTATCAGTGAGCTGCAGGGGGCGGCGCGGCAGGTGTTCAGACGGTGTGGCGTGGCCGACGCCGACCGCGCGATCGTCTTCTTCCACGGCCTGGGGCTGAGCCACATGGACATCGAGCAGACCACCGCCGCCGGGCGGCCCAACGTCGACTGGCAGCTGGAAGCCGGGATGGTCGTGCCGCTGCACATCCTCTACCCGGGTGGCGAGCGTGAGCGGGTATGGGTGGAGGAGGTGGTCGAGGTTGCCGCCGACGGCGGCAAGCCGTTCTTCTCGTGGGGATTCGATACCATCAACGGCCGCGGCTGAGCCGCGGCCGTTCGGCCGGCGCCATTGGAACGGACGTTGTGTTGCGCCGCCGGTTTGCGCCAGAGGTCCGTTCAGCCGGCGGTGGCGCCACCGTCGACGATGAGCTCGGTGCCGGTCACGAACGAGGACTCGTCGCTGGCCAGGAACAGTATCGCGTTGGCAATCTCGTCCGGTCGGGCGAAGCGGCCGAGCGGGATGCGTGCGAAACGTTCGTCACGGACCGCGTCGGGCACCGCGGCATGGCCCATCTCGGTGTCCACCGGCCCTGGGTGGACCGAGTTGCAGCGGATGCCGTCGCGGGCGTAGTTGACCGCGATGCACTTGCTCATCAGGCGTACCGCGCCCTTGGAGGCGCCGTAGTGCGCGGCCACCGAGGCACGGATGCCCGCGGTGGACGACAGGTTGACGATTGAGCCACCGCCGGATGCGCGCATCGCCGGGATCACGGTGCGCATGCCGATGAACGGGCCTTTGGCGTTGATCGACATCAGCCAGTCCCAGTCCTCGTCGCTGAGCGACTCCGCCGGCGTGCGTTGATAGACGCCGGCATTGTTGACCAGGATGTCCAGTCGGCCGTAACGCGTCACCAGGGCGTCGACCGCGGCCTGCCACTGTTCGGTGCGGGCCACGTCCAGGGGCAGGAACTGCACCTCGCTGCCGTGCGCGCGCAGCTTCTCGGCGAGTTGCTCACCCTGCGTGGACGGCAGATCGGCCAGACCCACTCTCGCGCCTTCCTCGACGAATCGTCTCACCACCGCCGCGCCGATGCCCTTGCTGCCGCCGGTCACCAGCGCCACCTTGCCTGCCAGTCGCATCATCGCTCTCCTCGTTCGGCCCCGAAGTTCAACCCATGGTCGCGCGCACGCTCTCGATGATGCGGTTGCGATCCGGGAACACGTGGTCCTCGAGCTCCGGACCGTAGGGGATCGGCACCGGCAGCGCGCAGACCCGGCGGACCGCGCTCTTCAGCGCCTGGAAGGTGTCCGGATCCTCGCTGATGACCGCGGCAATCTCGGCCGCCGCGCTGGCGGTCGGGCAGGCCTCGTCGGCGATCACCACGCGGCCGGTCTTGCGCACCGAGGCGCGGATGGTCTCGACGTCCATCGGCACCAGACAGCGGGGGTCCACCACCTCCACCGAGATGCCTTCGGCGGCCAGGGTCTCGGCCGCCGCCAGGGCTTCGTGCACCAGCCAGGCGAGCGCCACCACGGTGACGTCGCTACCCTCGCGTTTGATGTCGGCCTTGCCGAAGGGCACCGTGTAGTCACCCTCGGGCACCTCGCCCTTGACCCCGGTCAGACGTCCGGATTCGAAGGCGATGACCGGGTTGTCATCGCGGATCGCGGTCTTCAGAAGGCCCTTCACGTCGTACGGCGTGGAGGGCAGCACCATCTTCAGCCCGGCCAGGTTCATGAACATGGAGTAGGGGCTTTGCGAGTGCTGCGCGGCGCGACGGGTGCCGCCACCGACCTGGGTGCGGAACAGGATCGGGAACTTCGCCTGGCCACCGAACATGTAGTGGATCTTCGCGGCCTGGTTGACGATCTGATCCATGGCCACGAACGAGAAGGTGACCAGACGCCAGTCGACGATCGGCCGGTAACCGGAGCCGGCGGCGCCGATCGCCATACCGGTCAGGGCACTCTCGGTGATCGGCGTCTGGCGGATGCGGACCGGGCCGAACTCCTCGAGCAGGTCCAGCGGCGCATCGGTGGACATGTGGAAGATCTTGGGGTCCAGACGCATTTCCTCGGCGATCGCCTCGCTGATCGCCTGGCCATAGCTGATGGTACGCATACCGGAACCTCCTCAGGCTGCAAACACGTCGTCGAGCGCCGAATCCAGGCTCGGGAACGGGCTCTGCTCGGCGAACTTCACCGCGCGTTCTATGGAGGCCTTCACCGCCTCGTCCATCTGCTCCAGCTCGGCGTCGGTCATCTGGCCCTGCTGTTGCTTCAGGTGCTGCACCAGCCGGTCGATCGGATCCTTGCCCATCCACGCCAGGATCTGGTCCTGCGGTCGGTCGTCCTGCTGGTCCGGCCGCTCCGTGTGTCGGCGGTGCCGGTAGGTCTTGCATTCGATCAGGGTCGGTCCCTCGCCGCGTCGGGCCCGCTCGATCGCCGTCTGCGCGACCCGGTGCACCTCGAGCACGTCGTTGCCGTCGACGATCACCCCGGGGATGCCGTAGCCCGCGGCCCGCTGCGCGACGTCACCAACCGAGACGCTGTCCGAGGACGGTGTGTTGACCGCCCACAGATTGTTCTCACAGACGTAAACAACCGGCAGCTTCCAGGCCGCGGCGATGTTGATCGATTCGTGGAAGGGGCCGGCATTGGAGGCCCCGTCACCGAAGAAGCCGACCGCGACCCGGTTCTTGCCGTCGAGCTGCGCGGCCAGCCCCGCGCCGGTGATGATGGAGATTCCGCCTGCGACGATGCCGTTCGCACCGAGCATGCCGATGTCGAAATCGGCGATATGCATGGAGCCGCCCTTGCCCTTGCAGTAGCCGGTCTCGCGTCCGTACAGCTCGGCCATCATCCGGTTCAGATCCGCGCCCTTGGCGATGCAATGGCCATGGCCGCGGTGCGTGCTGATGATCTTGTCCTCGGGTGTGAGTGCCGAGCAGACACCGACGGCGACCGCTTCCTCGCCGATGTAACAGTGCACCACGCCGTAGATCGCGCCCTTGTGGAAGTCGTCCGAGGCGCGTTCCTCGAACCGGCGTATGGTCAACATCATGCGCAGCATCTCGCGCTGCTTCTCCGGTGTAACGGTGGTCACCATCCAGCCCCCCTGGGTGAAATGCGTCGAACGAGCGTAGCGCTCGCTCGTTCGCGCATTGTGCGTCACGCGGCGGGCGAAATCATGTGTCCGGGATCAAGCGCGATTCGAACCGTACCGGTCAGCCCGCGCGGTCGGGTGGCGAGCGACGCTCAGCTGCAGCGCTCGAACAACGAGCGGATGAACTGCTCACAGCGGGCGATCTGCTCGAGCGCCACGAACTCGTCCGGCTTGTGGGCCTGGTCGATGTAGCCAGGACCACAGATCACGGTGGGGATACCGGCCTGGGTCTCGAACAGACCGGCCTCGGTGCCGAAGGCCACCT
>JAGRHX010000267.1 GCA_020444775.1 Gammaproteobacteria bacterium | reverse complement strand
GGGCGACGCCGCCGATGTTCTGCACGCGGTCCTTGACCAGCCGCTTGGCGATGTCGGCGATGTCGGTCAGTGAATGATGGTCGCTGGAAAACGCGAGATAGATGATCGGCTGGGCGTCGGCTTCCTGCTTCTGAACCACCGGATCGAGTGCGTCGCGCGGCAACACGCCACGCGCCTGCGCCACCCGGTCGCGAACGTCAGCCGCCGCGCTGTCCGGGTCGCGGTCGAGTTTGAAGGTCACCGTCACCTGCGAGCTCTGTTCACGGCTGACCGAATTGATGAAGTCCACGCCCTCGATGCCGGAGAGCTGCTCTTCCATCGGCGTGGTGATCTGCGACTCGATGACCTCGGCACTGGCGCCGGGATAGCTGGTAGCCACGGTTACCACCGGCGTATCAACCTTCGGGATCAGGCGCACGGCCAGCCGCTCGTAGGTAATCAGACCCACCAGCAGAATGACCAGGTTGATCACGATCGCCAGCACCGGGCGACGGATGGAGATGTCGGAAAGCACCATCGGTGCGGACTCCTGTTCGCTGGCGGGCGCTTACTGCGCCGGGGCGGGTGTGGCCGGGGCCGTCCGGGGCGGAAGCGGATTCACCGGCGAACCGGCACCGATCTTCTGCTGCCCGGCGGTGATCACCGTGTCGCCCGCGTTCAGGCCGCTGACGATCTGCACCTTGCCGGGCTGACGCTGCCCGGTGCGCACCTCGACCTGATCGGCCTTGCCATCAACCACGCGGTAGACGTACTGCTTGTCGCCCAGTGGCCACAACGCCTGTTCGGGAATGATCATGGCGTCGGACACGCGATCCAGCACCAGCGATACCGAACTGAACTGGCCCGGGCGCAGCTTGCCATCCGGGTTTGGAACCCGTGCACGCACGGTCAATGAGCGTGTGGCGAGGTCGATCTGTGGCGCCACCGCGTAGACTTCCCCCGCAAAACGCTCGCCGGGGAACGCGTCGGCGCGCAGATTGACGGCCTGACCCACCTTGACCTGCGACAGGTACAGTTCGGGCACCGCGAACTCGAGCTTGATCGGATCGATCGAGACCACATCGACCAGCGCCTGACCGACGCTGACATACTCGCCCACGCTGACCTGACGCAGACCGACCACGCCGGCGAACGGCGAGCGGATCACCGATTTGTCCAGCCGGGTGCGCGCCGAAGCCTGCTTGGCGCGATCCACGCTCAGCTTGCTGCGCGCGCTGTCGTAGTCGGACTGGGCAATCAGCTTGCGGTCAATCAGATCCTCGGCGCGGTCGAAGCTGCGCTGCGACAAGGCAAGATTTGCGTTGGCCTCGTTGAGGTCGGCACGGATCAGCGCGGCGTCCAGCCTGAACAGCGGCTCGCCCTTCCGCACCTGCTGACCCTCGGTGAAGAGGATCTTTTCGATACGGCCGGCAATTTCCGGACGCAGGGTCACGGACTCGTCGGCGCGCAGGGTGCCGATCACGTCGACGCTCTGATCCAGCGACGTGATCTCGACGCTGGCGGTTTCCACTGCCGTGGGAGGCATCCC
>JAGRHX010000266.1 GCA_020444775.1 Gammaproteobacteria bacterium | reverse complement strand
TGTTCGACACTCAGGCCTGCATCGACAACCTCTATCATCCGGTAGTCGCCCTGGCTCGATGGATCCTGCAGACCACCGCCGAGCGCATCGTCGTCGACGTCCGCCTCGTAATCGTCTTCGTCCAGGTCATCGTCGGCGTAGGCGTCATCCGTCTCGTCGTCTTCAGCCTCATCGAAGAGCTCGTCTTCGTCCCAGCGGTACTGCCGTCGCCGCTGACTCGGATGATGACCTGGCCCGCCCCAAACCTCCTCGCCGATACCCGACTCCCAGAGCGTGAGCAGGGCCAGATAGGCATGACTACCGGTGTGCCCGAGCGCATCGAACAGCACGTTCGCCCGGGCGCGATCGATGCCCTTGAGTGACTGCAAGGCGAGACCTTGTTGCGTGTACTCATGCTGCAGGACGATGGCGAGCTTGTCCGGGCCCGCCTCGGACTGGGCCCATCCATCAAAGATGGTCTGCAATGCCTCGGTCTGCGCGCCGTACGCAGGTGCGCCCTCGATCGCCTGGTCACGATGACTGATCGACAGCGTCAGGTTGTAGACCAGGCATAGCCGAAAGCCCGATTGCAGCGGCCGTATCTCGTGCTCGCAGTCGGCATAGAAGGCTGCATAGCGCAAGGTGTAGGCGCTTTGCGGGCCGCCCAGATCCAGCACCCGCTCCTGCCCCGCGTGGCGCACGACGAGCTCGCCGCCTTCATGTCCGCATGGCAGCTGCAGCACCAGTGTCGCGACCATACCATCCAGGCGCTCTCCATCCTGGTGGGATAGAAAGAAACCGCCAGGCTCGTACAACAAGAGCTTGTACAAGTGGGCATCGAGCGCATCGGCGGCGAGACCGAGCTCGGTCGAAACCTTGCGTGTGGCACGATCCACCAGCTGCGGCCAGGCCGGGTTGGCCAGCACGAACTCGTCCGGATCGAGCTCCAGCACATCACGGACGCGCTTGTCGACCAGCGTGCGTTCGCCCTTGCCATAGGGCGCGACGTGACAATGATTGCCGAGCAGCTTCGCCTGCGCCGCACTCACTGGCAGTCCTATGCCGCCGATTCCCGGCACCTCGAGCCCCGGCAACTCCAGGGCGAGATCGCCTGAGCTCACGTACGAGCCAGGCCGGTCGACCTGCGCCAGTATTCTCGCTATCGATTGCCTGATATCTGGCACGACACGTCTCGCTGCTTTGATTTGTCCACGACTTGCTGACGCGGCGGAACACCACCTCGGGCACGGGCGATTGAAACCCGTCGCTTTCCAGATCCGCAAGATCGCACGCTACGACGCGGACGCGACGCACCGAAGACCGGGCGTAGAATCGGTGATCTGGTCCCTGGCTCGCTGTACTCACCGGTCCTTGCGCTGCTCGCTCGGCCGACCGGTTCCAGGGCCGGGCAGCGAATCGAGCGGGATCAGCCGCGCATCGGGCCGGTTGGTGTAGAGAAATGAATACGGGCGCAAGAGATAATCATCGCTGCAAGCCTGCACAAGGAGCAACCGACATGAGCGACGCACGAAGCTTCGAGCTCGGCGACCTGTCCCTGCAATGCGGCCGCGTGCTGCCGCAGGCAAAGCTGGTCTACAAGACCTACGGTGAGCTCTCGCCGGCGCGCGACAACGTGGTCCTCTACCCCACCTCCTACGGCGCGCAGCACGAGGACATCGAATGGCTCATCGGCCCCGACCGGGTGCTCGAGCCCAGCCGCTGGTTCATCGTCATTCCCAACATGTTCACCAACGGCCTTTCCACCAGCCCCAGCAACTGCGTGCCCGCGCTGCGTCACGGACGCTGGCCCGCGCTGACCCATGTGGACAACATCACCGCCCAGCGCCGTCTGCTGCGCGAGGTCTTCGGGGTGGAACGCATCGCCCTGGTCTATGGCTGGTCGATGGGCGCGCAGCAGGCTCTGCACTGGGGCGCACTCCACCCCGACGAGGTCGAACGCATCTGCGCCGTGTGCGGCTCGGCCCGCACCTCAGGGCACAACCTGGTGTTCCTGGAAGGGGTGAAGGCTGCGCTGACCGGCGATCCCGCGTGGCGTGACGGCTGGTTCGACGCCAGACCCGAGCGCGGCGCGCGAGCGATGGGCCGTGTATACGCCGGCTGGGCGCTGTCCCAGACCTTCTACCGCGAACGCCTTTACGAGCGCTTTGGCGCGAGCGACCTCGAGGACTACATCGTCCGCTTCTGGGAGGCCAACTTCCTGCGCCGCGACGGCAACGACCTGCTCGCCCAGCTCGACGTCTGGGCCCGATCGGACATCAGCGCCAATCAACGTTACCGCGGTGATCTCAAGGCCGCGCTCGGCGCGATCAAGGCCCGCGCCATCATCATGCCCGGCAGCATGGATCTTGAACCGCCCCGGCTTTCTCGGAGACTCGTGGGTTTGAGTCACGCCGCCAAGGCGAACTCGTTGCTTGGGTGATAATACGCCGCTTCGAACTCTGCCGGTGACACGTAGCCCAGCGGCTCGAGGAGGCGCCGATGGTTGAACCAGTCGACCCATTCGAGGGTGGCGAATTCCACTGCCTCGATGCCACGCCAGGGGCCGCCACGACGAATGACCTCGGTCTTGTATAGCCCGATGATCGTCTCGGCCAATGCGTTGTCGTAGGAGTCGCCAATACTGCCTACAGACGCTTCCAGGCCTGCCTCGTTGAGTCGCTCTGTGTATCGAATCGCTACGTATTGCGTGCCGCGGTCGCTGTGATGAATTAGCGGTCCGCCGCGTCGGTCAGTACGTTCGTGCAATGCCTGCTCAAGCGCATCCAGAGCCAGGTCCGTGCGCAGTGAGCTTGACACCCGCCAGCCCACGATTCGGCGGGCGTAGGCGTCGAT